>DAOWKG010000033.1 GCA_030639985.1 Desulfuromonadaceae bacterium | reverse complement strand
TTTTTCAATTCCCTGACATTACCGGGCCAATTATAGTTCAGTAAAGTATTTAACGCATCTTTTGAAATCGTTTTAATTTCGCGGCTTTCCTTACCACAAAAAAATTCTAAAAAATGGTTACATAGGCGGGGGATGTCGTCCTTGCGATTACGTAGTGGCGGTACAGAAAATGGCAGTACATTGAGACGAAAATAGAGATCTTCCCGAAAATTTCCAGATTGTATTTCTTGCTGTAGATTCTTATTGGTTGCGGCAATTACACGGACATCAACGTCTATTGTTCGGTTTCCACCTACTCTTTCAAACTTTTGCTCTTGTAATATACGTAAAATTTTAGCCTGAGTTTTTAGGCTCATATCCCCAATTTCGTCAAGAAAGAGGGTGCCACCGTTAGCTTGATCGAATTTGCCTTTACGTGCTGACGTTGCACCAGTAAAGGCCCCTTTTTCATGGCCAAACAGTTCTGATTCAATGAGTTCTTCTGGGATTGCGGCACAATTGACTTCTGTAAAAGGTTTCTCAGCTCGGTTTGATTGTAGATGAATTGCCCTAGCTACCAGTTCTTTACCCGTTCCATTCTCTCCGGTAATCAGTACCCAACCTGAACTTGGTGCGGCCATTGTAATTTGTTGTTTTAATTGTTCTATCGCTTGACTGCTGCCGATCATTTTATAGTCTCGACCAATTTTTTCTTTTAGAGCCCTGTTTTCAGCGACTAGTTGACCGACTTTTAAAGCGTTTTGGATCGATAGCAAGATTTTTTCAAGTGATAGTGGCTTTTCGATAAAATCAAAAGCACCAAGCCTGGTGGCTTTAACTGCTGTTTCGATAGAACCATGGCCACTCATCATTACCACCAATTGGTTTGGTCTTGTTTTTTTGATTTTTTTCAGGGTCTCAAGTCCGTCTATCCCCGGCATCCAAATATCTAACAAAATTAAATCAGGATCTTCTACGGGAAGCAACGTCAGGCATTCTTCCCCCGTAGCTGCAAATGAGGTACGGAACCCTTCGTCTTCGAGGATACCCTCAAGGCTTTGGCGGATACTGTCTTCATCGTCAACGATGAGAATATTTTTCATTGGAATTATCCTTGCGAGATGATGCTAATTAATATTATACCGTATAGGCTGTTGCAGTAGCTGGCAGTTCAATGATGAAAATAGATCCTTGGGGGCTATTATCTCTGACTCTGATGTAACCATTATGGTCGGCAATAATCGTTGAAACAATAGCCAATCCTAAACCGGTACCAGTTTTTTTGGTCGAAAAATATGGTTCAAATAGTCTTGTTTTGTCTTCTGCCGGGATACCGCAACCAGAATCTGCCACCGTTAAAGTTATAATTTGTAACTCTTTATTGAAGGTAGTCCCAAGGTTGATTGTACCGCTGTTTGTAATTGCCGCAATGGCATTTTCAAGTAGGTTAATTATTACCCTTTTAATTTGTTCACGATCAAACTTTATTATCGGAAGATGTAAGTCCAATTCACACTCAAAGTGAATGTTTTTATGTGCCCCCCGGTATAGGGACAAGCACTCATTGATAACTTCGTTCAAATTATTATCGCTCGGCTTGGTTGCAGGCATGCGGGCAAAATTGGAAAACTCATTGACCAGATTTTTTAATTCATCAACCTGATTACTGATCATGCGGGTACAATCATCAAATACTTTGTCATCATCTGCAAAATGTTTTAAGTATCTTCGCCGTAGTCGCTGAGCTGATAACTGGATCGGAGTCAGTGGGTTCTTAATTTCGTGAGCAATCCGTCTTGCCACCTCCCGCCATGCTGCCATGCGCTGTGCTTTGTACAGTTGGGTCAGATCATCAAAAACTACAACCGTACCAAGGAAATTATTTTGTTTGTCGCGCAAGGTAGCGAGATTAAGCATCAGGGTATATTTTTCATTGCCAATAGGGATGGTGGCTTGTTGTCGTACTGTTCCCCGTTCTGAATAAAAAAGTTCTTTTAGCAGCTCCATAATGATTGGCATATAGGTACTGGGAATGACATCGCGGAAGTCTTTGCCGAGCATTTTGCTAGAATTTAAATGGAGCAGATTCTCTGCCGATTTATTGATTGAGGTCAAGTTGCCTGATCGATCGATGGAGATTACCCCTGCTGTTACGTTTGCCAGAATGATTTCCATATAGTCACGACGACGATCAAGCTCAAGGTTTGAATTTTGCAACCCCTGATTAGCTGCATTAACTTCGAGTCTGCCCTGACGTAGATCATTGGTCATTTTGTTGAAAGCATTTACTAATGTTCCTATTTCGTCAGTGCTACGGGTTTTTAGTTGAATATCGAGATCACCAGAGGCAACCTTGGTTGTTGCAGTTGCTAATTCTTGAATCGGAACAGTGATACCCCTGGCAAGATGAAACCCAAACCAGGTTGCCAAAAATATAATAACCAGAGCTATCAGCAGGAGAACGATGACATAGCTCTGTTGGATTTGCCCTTTTATTGACCGGGTTAGTTTGTATTGATCAACAGATGCTGCTATTTCCTTCATCTTGTTGACCAATGAATATGGGACATAGTAATTGACGACAACCACACCGACAATATCTTTTGGATTCCAGTTAGATTGGATCGGTACTATTCCACGAATTAAATCTGCCTTTCCAACTGGTGTTATTTGGGAAAATCGAATTCCCTGCAGCCCTTCTTGAACTGGATCTGAGCTAGCGGTGGTGATTTCTATTATGGGAAGCTTGGGATTGGCAACTCGGACCAATTCTTCATGGGTTGACGAAAAAACTTCAACAATACCGAGGTTGTATTCTTCTTGTTTTTCAGTGATCAATTGTTTTAATTGGGGCAGGTTTTCTTCGTTTAAAAATTTCCCCAGCTTGATTCGATTGCTTAGCTGATCAGCGTAATAAAGGGCGTTTGCCTCATAATTACGGTAGTAGGTTTGTGCTACTTCCAGGGAATCATCGAGAGCTTTATCTACCTGATTGTTAAACCAGTTATCAATACTGCTACTGATAAAACCAGCTGAAACAAAAAATAATAGCATTGTCGGAATTAACGATAAGGCAATAAATGCTCCGACAAGTTTGCTGCGTAATTTTGCACCTGGTACTCCACGGCGCCGTTCAAGAAGTAGCTTGAAAATATTACGAAAAATAAGAAATAAAAATAACAATACTAAAAGGATATTAAGGTTAATAACGGCAAGGGCTATAATGCTATTACTGACAGGCAGTTGAGAAGTTAATTCCATTAGCTGGTCTTCCAGCTGCGGGACTAATATCAGCAGTAGAGACGCAAAACCAATCAATATCCATTCACGTCGTTTGCGCTGGGATCTTTTATGCTCTCCTGATTCTGGTAACTCTGTCGTCATGCCCATCCCTCTATAAAGTACACTTAACATCCGATTATGATTCTATTGAATGCACTGCAACAAAACAAGCTTACTGGATGGAAAATACAATAAATATTTCGGTTAAAGTTGGTCTGAGGTGATAAAAGATTTGCATTTGTGGGGTGTAAACAAAAACAGGCTCACGGTATACACTGAGAGCCTGCTATTATTAATGGAGCCACCCGCCGGAATTGAACCGGCGACCTGATCATTACGAGTGAACTGCTCTACCAACTGAGCTAGGGCGGCAATGATTAGCTCTTGATTTGTTAATTATATCAAGAGTTTAACCGTGTTATTGCTCTGCTTCGCTGGGCGTAAGTACCTGTTATTGCGTTGCCGAGGTGCGGCATTATGGCAACCTATTGTGGGGTTGTCAATGTCCCTTTATTTTACCCCGTTGTTACCGGTTTGCTGTTTTGACAGTTTGGTGGTGAAGTATGGATCAATCAGATGCGATTAATTGGGGGAGATTGAATTAAGCACAGTATCGTCATCTAGTGGAACCGCTTAATTTTTTTAATAACTCTAGTATAGTTGATTTTTTTAGCCTATTTTTTACCTCAAACCAAAGGAGTAGAAATATGTCAAAAAGTATCAAAGGGACTGAAACTGAAAAAAACTTGTTAAAATCATTTGCCGGTGAGAGCCAGGCTAGAACTCGTTACACTTATTTTGCCAGTATTGCCAAGAAAGATGGCTACGTTCAAATTGCTGATATCTTCGAGGAAACGGCCAATCAGGAAAAAGAACATGCCAAGCGATTTTTTAAATTTCTGGAAGGTGGAGATTTGGAAATTACCGCAACCTATCCTGCAGGAAAGATGGGCACTACGGTAGAGAATTTACTTGCTGCGGCAACAGGTGAACAGGAGGAACATACCGAACTCTATCCGGCTTTTGCTGCTGTCGCTTTGAAAGAGGGTTTCTCGGATATTGCTGCGGCTTGGAATGCAATTTCAGTAGCAGAAAAACAGCATGAAAAACGTTATCGTGATCTCCTTGCCAATATTGAAAGTGGCAACGTTTTTAAGCGAGATAACTCGGTTACCTGGCGTTGCCGTAATTGTGGTTACTTACATATTGGAGATGAGGCTCCCGACTTATGCCCGGCTTGTATCCATCCGAAAGCTCACTTTGAGTTGTTGGGTGAAAACTGGTAAATACTTAAACATGTAAAAGGAAAGGCTTCCCTGAGAATTATGGGAGGCCTTTTTTTAGTTCAGCAATGGTTAAAGGTTTTACGATGATCATTTTTAAATAAAAACTCCAATTTTTGC
>DAOWKG010000099.1 GCA_030639985.1 Desulfuromonadaceae bacterium | reverse complement strand
CCTTCATTGCCGGCGCACCCGGGGCTATTTTTTACAAAGCGATAAATACCCTCGATTCAACCTACGGCTACAAAAACGAACGCTACCTTAAATTTGGCTGGGCGGCGGCACGGCTTGATGATTTAGCAAATTTTATCCCGGCACGTATCAGTGCCCTGTTGGTACCATTGGCTGCCAGATTAACGGGGCAAGATAGCAAACAGGCCTGGCAAATTTTTCGGCGAGATCGTCACAATCACCCCAGCCCCAACGGTGGTCAAATCGAAGCAGCTTTTGCCGGAGCACTAAATATCCAGCTAGGTGGTAAAATCAGCTACGGCGGAAAAAAGACATCCCGTCCATGTCTAGGTGATCCAACCGAGGCGATAACCCCACAAAAAATCAAGGCAGCTCTCCGACTGATGACAGCAACATCCCTTTGTGTAGCGGTGGTAGGGTTATTATTACGGTATTAAAACCGCCGTTCCATTGCAAAAAATCTTGTGGCGATGCAGATGACAAGGTAATGTTGGTTAACGATCAAAACTACACCACCGAACCAACCCAGTCTTTCCCATAGAGAGAAAGGCTCTTACCTCAGCGAGGAAATAATGATTTTTCCTGAATTCACCTTGCGCTTACCAGATTGGATCGACACATTTACCAACGACTCTCCAGCTATATTTACCTCCGATCAACAAAAAATGAGTTGGGTAATCGAGCTATCACGCCGCAACATTGTGACTGCGGAAGGTGGCCCCTTTGGTGCCGCTATTTTTGAAATCGGTACGGGAAAATTGGTAGCTCCCGGGGTTAATCTGGTCGTGCCAAGCAACTGTTCGGTAATGCACGCCGAGATGGTGGCAATCATTCTGGCTCAGCAACAGCTAAAATCGTATGCTTTGGGACAGGACGGGGGAACCCAATTTGAACTGGTCAGCTCAACAGAACCGTGCGCCATGTGCATGGGTGCAATCCCCTGGGCAGGGATCTCACGTCTACTGTGTGGAGCCCGCGATGAAGATGCGCGCCAGATTGGTTTTGACGAAGGGGATAAACCACAAGACTGGCAGCAATGCTTTGTCCAACGTGGAATTGAGGTGGTACATAATCTGTGTCGTCAAGAAGCAGTGGCAGTTTTACAACTCTATGGGCAGCAGCAGGGAACCCTCTATAACGGCTGAAATATGAGTTTCAGCCTTCCTTCTCCGGACTGTCTTAATTAACTGATGAAGTAGCACCATTGAGAATCTGGTGGAGATTTACAACTTCACCAATAACTATAATTGCAGGTCGCAGTGCTTGCTCAGCTATCTGCGGCAGATGTTCTATGTCGGTGATCAAAACTTGCTGATTGGAGCGGGAAGCGTTGGCGATGATAGCTACCGGTGTCGATTTTTTTACTCCCGAATCGATCGCCATCTGGGCAATATGGCCGGCGAAACTGAGTCCCATCAAAACAATGGTGGTGTGATTCGGAATTTTCAACAGAGGGAGCCAGTCGGTATTGATTCTGTTGCCTGCCAGATGGGCAGAAACAATCGACATATTGGTAGCATAACCACGTGCGGTTGGTGGGATTCCAGCACAGGTTGGCCCTGCGATTGCCGAGCTGATACCGCTGATCACTTCAACTCTGATGCCCCGCTCGACCAGGTATTCCGCCTCTTCTGCCCCGCGTCCAAAAATGTAGGGGTCGCCACTTTTCAACCGCGCGATTTTTAAACCTGACTTTGCTTGCTCAAAAATCATTTCATTGATCTGTTCCTGCCGAAAACTGTGTTCCCCTTTCTGCTTACCGACCGGAATTCGTCGTGCCTGCGGGGGGATGAGATCGAGAATTTCCGGGGTAACCAAGTGGTCGTAGAGAACCACATCCACTTGCCGAATAGTCCGATACGCTTTCAGGGTAAGCATCTCAACATCGCCAGGGCCACAACCGATGAGATAAACGGTAGAAAACAATTTATTGCACTGTTCTTTTGAGGCACTCTTATCGATATTTCCCCGTTTTCTTTCCTCTTCTTTGTTCTCCACAAGGTGCTGAATATTATCGGGAATAAGGGCGGCAATTTTGTCTCTGACAACTTGCCCAATAGTGGGGCTACACCCATCTGTTGATATGGCAATTTTGAGGTTGCCATAATTG
>DAOWKG010000110.1 GCA_030639985.1 Desulfuromonadaceae bacterium | reverse complement strand
GCCCCAAGTGGCGCCGCAGCCCGGTCGTCGGCAAGTGTGTATTCAACTGCGTGATTCCCGTGATCAGCACATTCTGCGGGATCAAGGGGTCGATCAGATTATGGTTCCTTTAACTGGGCAAAATTTACAGCATGCCCACAAGTTGATCCGGCGCAGTCAGCAGCTGATCTGGGACATCCCCTTTATTATCTTTGATAAGGACTGGTCCGATACCAGGAGTGCAATTCGGCAACTGGTGCAGCTGGGTTTTAGCAATTATCGCCTCAATAATCTTGGCCACTTCCCCTTGTTTGATAAACTTGATGGGTTAAATTTACACAGTAGTTATCGCCTCTTTTCTTTAAACAGTCAGGCGATTTCTGCCCTGGCAGAATTGGGGATAAAAGAGGCCGAACTCTATATTGAGGACGATCGTAAGAACCTTATTGATATCTTGCGGCACCAACTACCAATACCTACCGCCATGACCGTTTATGGCAGTGTCCCGCTACTAACTTCGCGGATAAAAATAAAAAATGTCCGTGCCGACAATCCGGTTCTTTCCGATCGTGGCGATGCCTATCGGGTACAACCACGACAGGGTTTGACCTGGCTCCAGAGTGAAACCGATTTCTCTTTCATTGCCAATCTGCCGGAGTTGGAACATTCTGGCTGCCACAAATTTATTATCGATCTTTCCCATCTGGGTGCTTTCAGCCAGGCAGGTAAACATGTTCTCGATGCGGTCAAGCGTGGATATGATCCGCAAGGGAGTAGTAAGTTTAACTACCAGAAGGGTTTGGAGTAGTTCTCCGTTGTCAAACTGTTGAAATGATATTTTATTGCCCTGTCCAATAATCCAGACTATATTGATTGCTTCGATTAATTTGATTATCACAACTTTGGAGGTTGCTTCGTGTTCCCAAGAAAATATCGCGTTCATGTGTTCCTGGGCTTAATTGCTCTAGTAATTATCTTTTATCCCCAGCTCAGTCGTAAACCAGATCAACAACGGATCGATGCTTCGTCAGTTGCGGCGACCCATTTTTTTGAGTTGGTTGATACCGGAAATTATAAGGGTAGTTGGGATGCCTGTTCTTCGTACTTGAAAAGTGAAGTTGCCCAGGCGGATTGGACTAAACGTCTTGCTGCTGTCCGCTCGGTGGCTGGTAAATTGATCGACCGCAAACAAAAAGATTATGTGTATACCAACAACGTCGGGGAAAGTATCCCGGTTGGTGAGTACATGGTTTACCATTTTGATTCCCAGTTCGAGAATAAAGACCACCTGCTTGAAACGGTAACCGTTATGCTGGAAATGGATAAAAGTTGGCGGGTTGCCGGATACTTTATCGAATAACGCAGCGGTTAAAATAGCACTTAAGTTTTTAGGAAATTAAGGATCCCATGCCATTATTCAGTGTTGAACCGCTATTGGAATGCGGGATTTCTCCCATGGATAAGTGTGGGGCAATTTTAATTGCTCCTTGTTCGAAATTTGCTATAAATACTACATGAATAGCCATCAGGAAGAGTCTCATCTGTCGCAACTACCCTCCACTGTTTGTCCGGTCGGTGAAATTGATTGTCCGTTAGTGGCAGAGGTCGCAGAATTAAGGGACAATTTGGTTGAACTGTCGAATCTGGTACGCACCGATACTCTGACCGGCATTGCCAACTATCGCTACTTTGTCCACGCGTTAGAGCAGGAGATAGAACGTACCCAGCGGAGTATGCAGCCAACCTCCCTGATTATGCTCGATATCGATTTTTTCAAAAAGGTTAACGATCAATGGGGGCATGAGGTTGGTAATCAAGCTTTGATCCATCTCTCCCAATTATTGCAGCAAGCAGTGCGTAAGCTCGATATCCCTTGCCGTTATGGGGGCGAAGAATTTGCTATCATTCTACCCGATACCAATTTGTCGGCGGGTGTCCAGGTGGCTGAGCGAATTCGACAAGAAATTGCAGCTACCCCTTTTGGTGTTGCCGGAAAACCATTGCAAATGACTGTTAGTATGGGGATTACGACCTATGCAGAAGCAGATGCAATAGCAGTTGAAGAACTGGTTAAACAGGCGGATCAATACTTATATAAAGCAAAAAAAAGTGGGCGTAATCAAGTTTGTCATGCCGAATTGCCGTCGATTGATAGTGTAACCACTGAAGAGAAGCAAGCACTGTCGGCAATTTTTGGCAGCGGCGGCGCCAGCAAGGATTAATAATGAAAATAGTTGTTCTGGACGGGCACACCATGAACCCCGGAGATCTTGACTGGGCACCATTAAAGGAGTTAGGGACCTGCTTGATTCATCCGCGTACCGAGGTTGATGATATCGTTGTCCGTGCTCATGATGCCGAAATGATTCTCACTAATAAGACTGTTCTCTCAGCGGCAACTTTAGCACTACTGCCAAAACTCAAATATATTGGTATCCTCGCTACCGGGGTTAATGTTGTTGACCTCGAAGCGGCAGCAAAGGGCGGGGTTATCGTCACCAACGTTCCCGGTTACAGCACCAATGCTGTAGCCCAGATGGTGTTTGCCCTCTTGTTGGAGATGACTCAGCATGTCGGTCTTCATGCGGAGATGGTACGCCAAGGGGATTGGGCTAGTTGTGATGATTTCAGTTTCACCGCTCTTCCACTACTGGAATTAGCTGGAAAAACTATCGGTATTGTCGGTTATGGACAGATAGGTCAACAGGTAGCACGAATCGCTACTGCTTTCGGGATGGAGGTTTTACTGCAGACTGCTCATCCGGAAAAATATCGGCATGAAGCGGTCTCTGAATTTGTCGATATTGACAAGCTGTTTTCGGATGCTGACATTATCAGCCTTAATTGCCCGCTGACAGCAGAGACCGAAAATCTGGTTAATACTGCCCGATTGGCACGGATCAAACAGGGTGCGTTATTGATTAATACCGGTCGTGGCCAGCTGATTGATGAACAAGCGGTTGCCGAAGCTCTCGAGGATGGCTATCTGGGGGGCTATGCTACCGACGTTTTGGCGCAAGAACCACCTATGGCTGATAACCCCTTATTTGCGGCACCAAACTGCATCATTACCCCGCATATCGCTTGGGCCACTATTGCTGCCCGGCAGCGCTTGCTTGATACCGTCATTGCCAATATTGCTGCCTTTCAGAGTGGTAAACCACAAAACCAAGTTGTCTGATTTTGTCTGGTATTCAGGGGACATATACTTGTTATCCCTCCCCTGGATACGGGTTAACAAATCCAATAGCAGCCGGGTTCCGCCACTATTTTTTCCTGATCTAAGCTGTCTGACATTCGTGCATAAATAAAATATTTTCGATAATAAAAATATATACAAAAGATATATTTGTTAAAAACACAAGTATTTCCATAGGTTATATTGATTACCGTAGCTTTCCAAGACGATTTGCCCCTGCCAGATGTATCTTCATTTTATACATTGCTAGACGATGATGGTCCCTCTATTTTCCCAATTTAAAAATTATTTTACTTGTAATCTCAGCTGGTTATGATTTCTTCAAATTGTTATTTCATGAGTTGGCACGGTCACTGCTATATCTACTGGTCACTAGCAAAACAAAAAGCAATCAAACATAGATACGGAGGTCATCATGAAAACCACATTACGTAATACCTTAATCGCTCTGGTAACTTTTTCTTCTTCAGCATTTGCAGCCGGTAGTGGCGCAGCCAGTGGTGGCGGATTGTTAATGTCTTTGTTCATCGGCTTCTTCGCTTTGATCATTGTTTGTCAACTGGTTCCAGCGACAATCATGTTGATCGGCGTACTTAAAGGATTGTTCGGACGTGACAGCAAAGAAATCGCCAGTCACTAATAAAGCTTTGAAAATAAATAATTTTATAAACCAAACTAAAACAAAACATTTAAAGGAGATCATCATGAAAGCAATTCTTACTACCCTTACTCTGAGCCTACTCGCTGTCCCTGCATTTGCTGTTGATACTGCCCAAACCTATAACAGTGGCATCCTGGTTCTTTTGTTTGTCGGTTTTTGTGCCGTTATCATCGTCGCCCAACTGGTTCCAGCAGTATTGACCCTGTTCGGTATGACTAAAGCTGCTATTCAAGGAACTCGGGAAACTGCGGCGGTAAAAAACTAAAATAAATTTTAAAGCACTGATTGATAAAAAAGGACGACCGTTTGGTCGTCCTTTTTGCGTTTCAAAATTGAACTGCAAGTCAGAATGTTCCCCCAGGTTTACTGCATCTCACTTCTTCAAATTTCTAAGGTAAAAGCGTTTACCGCAATATTCTGTTACCATCAACCAGCCAGAACGAACCATCTCATCAATAGCTGAAAAATCGGTGTCAACATTGCTTAAATATTCCAAAATGGCATCCTCGCGCATGGGATGAACGGCGGTAATACTTAAAATATCTTCAACGACATTACCTCTGGAAGAGAATTCATTACCTTCATAGCCGATCAGATATTCTACTTTATCAACATGTTGACTGAAAATTTGGTAAGCCTGATTGATTTTTGCTTCATTCGGTGCCAGCGCCCACTTTTCTGCTGGCGGTCTGGTTGGGATAGCCAGGTAGGCAATAGTTGGGTTGATTTGATCGATAAACTTGGCGGTCTTCAATAAATCCTCTGCGCTGTCATTGACCCCCTTGATCAACATAGTTTCTGTCACTAATTGACCGGCAAACTGCTTGGCAAAAATGGTGGCAGCACGGTGTATTTTATCCAGCCGCACATTTTGATGTGGTCGATCTATTTTCTTCCAACTTGAGTCAGAAACGGCATCAATCTTTAAAGAAACCCAGTCAGCTCCATACAGTTCGCTTCTGACATCTGGGCTATCGATTAAGGATGTATTGGTGATAACAGCTACTGGAATGTTCAATGATTTAAGGAGAGCGATCAATCTCCCCAGATTTATGTCAAGGGTTGGTTCTCCATCAGGGACAATAGTTAAATAATCGATCTTTTCACCATTGTTTCGAACATTTTCAACCCTCATTTTGACTTCTGCAAACAAATCGTCCGGATCATAAAAAATTTGCCGATTGGTACTCATTTTAATTGCCCGGCCTAATTGACAATAAACACAGGCATAAGAACAAATCTTCGGGGGGATATTGTTGATTCCAATGCTGCGGCCTAATCGTCTTGATGGCACTGGACCAAAAACTTTTATTCTGTCAGACAGATTACTAGTCATAGGATAAGCGCATTTCATTATCAGTTAATGTCGGCTGAATAATTTTTTCCCATTCATAAGTATCCCATGTTTTCAACTGAGTATGGATATTGAGATATTTTTGCGGAATGGGATGAGTGCCATAAACAACTTCGAGATCATATCTTGTTTTGATAAAGTCATGGAAATAAGTGATATGAGGACATGGCGGATATCCGACAACAAGCCCAGTTGCAAGGTGAATCACCTCAGCTCCATTTCCCTTCATTTCCTCTACAGCATATTCAACATTACCACCAGGACAGCCGTCACATGATGTATATCCAACAAGTTCAACTTCCATATTCTGATAGCGGCTGAATGCCCCTTCTCGGTTGCGTAAGGATCTGAAGCATTTTCCACCGGCACACCGCCGGTAACGATCACAGATGATTATTCCAATCTTTGTTTGTTTCATACCATCGACTCCTGTTAAAACATTTATTTTCAGTGCTGCTGATTTTCCTGTGGCACATAGATTGTCCTGCGGACCTTAGCTTGTTGCAACCCTATTTTCACGATGAGTGGGAAAAAACCTATCAGAGCAAAAGAGACAACTATTCCCGGCGAAAATACGCCGAAGAGAGAGTCCAGTTTGCTGATTTGAGTTCCCGCATTGACATAAAGGGCATTATGGGGAAGTTTGCCAACCTGGGTGACCCAAAAAAAGGTTGTCATCCGCATTTTGGTAAGCCCCATAAGGATGTTGATAAGAAAACAGGGGAACAGGGGGATAAGTCTGAGATAGAGGAGATAAAATCTACCTTCACGGGCAATACCATGATTGACTGCTCGCAATCTGGAGGGATGCCGGGTTTGTAAATATTTTCCAAATAACCGGCGAGAACTGAGAAAGGCCAGGGTCGAGCCAATAACATCGGCAAAAGAGATGATCAGCAAGGCAAGTGGAAAACCGAACAACGAACCCCCAGCTAAAATCACTACCGATAAACAGGGAATGGATAATGCTGTCAGGCACAGGTAAAAGATGAAGAAAAGCAACAGCGTTAAGGTTGGATTCTGTTGGTAGTATTGCTGGTAGTAGGTATGGCGGGAGTGCAAATAGTCGAGAGTAAGATATTGCTGTAGATCAAAGGTAAAAAAGCAACCTATCAATAGGGAAATACCCAGCAATATGATGAGTCTGCTGTATAGCTGTTTCATCTCGGGGCTCGATTAGGTTAACAGTTAGATCAATTCAATAGTGTTCACTTCGATTTTGAAAATCATTTACAGCTATTTTAGCTGAAAAACACCTAATAATAAACAAAATATATGAATATTCGATTTAATAAATGAATGCAGGATGCTTTTATTGTGCGAAGGGATGATCAAAGGTTTAAAGCAAGGGGGCTAAAATACGGGCAAAACCTTCCTTTAGACGTACGGTATGGGATAATTTCCGGCGCTTAGCTGCCGTGACTTCGTGGGCAGATTGGCACTGATGGATAAAGTCTGTTTCCAGCTCGGCCGCAATTTTTTTACCAAAGAAAAACAAGTTTCCTTCAAAGTTTAAACGAAAGCTGCGCTGATCCATATTGGCAGACCCGGCAGTCGAAAAAACATGGTCAATGACTACGGTCTTAGCGTGGGGAATAATATCGTCCATTTTAAAAATGCGCACCCCCGCTTCTATCAGTTCATCAAAAAAAGAACGTCCGGCATAGTCCACTAAGAAATGATCTGAGCAGCTGGGCAGCAATAATCGGACATCAACTCCACGTAGTGCAGCAGTTTGCAATGCCATGACGATCGGGGGGTCAGGAACAAAATAGGGCGTTTCGATCCAAACTTTTTCCAGTGCAGTATTGATCGCAACAAACAATAATGTGTGAATCGTCCGCCAGCGCTCATCTGAAGGCCCACTTGCCAGAAAATGGGCACATACATCGCCATGGTAATGCATGTTTGGAAAGTATTTTTTAGTTGCCAAATCGTTACCTGTAGCGTGAAACCAGTCCTGACAAAAAACTCCTTGCAGCTCATAGACAACGCGTCCGTTGACACGGAGATGCAAGTCATTCCAGGCCCCCGCCAGCCCGGCGTACAGGTCACCGATATTCATACTGCCGGTAAAACCGGTCTTACCGTCAATAGCCACAATTTTACGGTGGTTACGGTTGTTAACAGAAACCTGACGGCTGAGAAGATTGAGGGGCAGAAATCGAGCCACTTCGCCCCCGGCGGTAATGAGTGAAGCAAAGAAACTTGTTTTTGTGGTGTAGGAGCCAACATCGTCCAGCAGCAGGCGAACTTCAACCCCTCTGTAGGCTGCTCGCGCCAGAGCCTGACAAAAACGCTGCCCGGTATTGTCTGGCTCCCAGGTGTAATAAGTTAGATGGATATGTTCCCGCGCGGTATCAATTGCCTGTTCGAGAGCGTCGAGTGCCTTGCCGCCATCTCGATACATTTTAACTTCGCAGCCCGGCTGGGGGCCACACTCGTCAAGCTTGGCGGCAAGGGAATAGAGCGAGGTCGCTACCAGTTTATCGGTATCGGTTAATTTCTGCTGCCTCCGAAAGCGGGCAAGGGATGGCACCAGATACTGTTCGGCTCGGTGCCTTTTCCGCCGTTGCATTCTGATGCGCGTGGTTCCCAAGAGCCAGAACGCAAACATTCCGAGAAACGGGAGAAAGATAATAACCAGAATCCAGGCAAGCGTTGCGCCAGATTCGCGCCGTTGAAGAATTATTTTTGGAATTAGAAAAGAGACAACCGCCAGGTGGAGAAAGAGTAAACACAGGGGGAGCCAGTTTGTAGTCAAAAAAATCAGCATGATTTATTTATGTGCCTATCTTTTGAAAAACTTTAGAGAACCGTACGCAGGGTCAGATCTGCTATTGAGCTTCCTTGGCTTTGTGTGCCACCCGTTGTGTTATGTTGATTCGATATTTTGTCGGTTTTGCTCACCAATAGCAAGCAAGCTGTAGAGCATTTCGACTCGCACCATTTCAACTCCCGCCTGTTTTGCCTTCTGTAGGGCAATAGCGTAGATAGCTTCCAGTTCTAATGCTTGTCCAGCCATCCGGTCTAGCATCATGCTCGGGCGGTAGTGATCCATTGTCTCGGTAAAGGCAATCAATTCTTGACTGAAATTTTCTGCGTCGATTGGCTCCTGCAGCGACTGGGCATTTGCTCCGGTAATAACCTCGATCATTAAGTCGCGAATTAGTTTTTTGTTGAGTGGGTGGCTGAGGATATCGGTAACATCTTTGACAAGTAGTGCCGATACCCCGTTAAAAGGGATGTTCCAGACTAGTTTTTCCCACCGTGCCCGGCGCAGATTGTTGATCGCTTGACATGGAACCCCAGCTGCTTGGAACATCTCTGCCAGCTTAAGGCTGCGTTGGCTGCCATTACAACTGAATTCTCCCAGATGAATCTTCCCTTCGCCGAGATGGTGGACAACCCCCGGTTCGCCGCGGTTGCTGCAGAGAAAGGCAACCCCGCCAAGGATACGTTCAGCACCAAATTCGGCGGCAAGTAGTTCTTCGTTACCGAGCCCGTTTTGGAGCGTCAAAATTGCAGTATTTGCCCCTAGCAGGGGCTTGACCAGGTTTATCAAGTGGTGGTTGGAGATAGTTTTCAGTCCGACAATGACCAGATCGACCGGTCCGATTTCTGCGGCATTTTGATACCCGGAAATTTTGGGTAGATGGAAGTTACCGTTAGGTGAATTGATCTTTAAGCCATCCTTCTGAATAGCATGGTAGTCCCGCCGGAGCAAAAAATGGAGGTCTTGACCACTACGTTGCAACAGCGCACCGTAATAGAGTCCCAAGGCTCCGGAACCGATGATTCCAATTCGCATGTTATTATCTCCTACTGCATGGTTTTCACCATTTTAATCTGCTGATTGTCACCGAAAGGCTAGCATAATGGTTTGGCGGGATTCTACTGAAATCGCTATTTGGGTCGGTTTGGTGAGCGGATTTTAGCGTTAATTTCGGTCGTGCAATATAGGCTGTTTCAGCACCATTTTACCCTTTTTTATCAGGAAGTTACCGGCTCATTATAGCTTTGACGAAATGGCAGTTTTGTGCTATGATGCTTGGCTCTAACAAAGGAGTTTAATCGTGTTTAAAATTGGCGACATGGCAGTATACCCGACCCAGGGGGTTGGTGTTGTTGAAGGTATTGAAGTTCGTGAGTATTCTGGGCACAGCCAAAAATTTTACATTCTCCGGATTGTTGACAGCGACATGAAAATTTTAATCCCGGTCGGCAATGTTGATAATGTCGGGATGCGACGGTTGATTGACCAACAGCATATTTCCGGAGTTTTTGATGCTTTGGCTGAACCATCAGTTGGTGGCAAGGTTGCCTCGTGGAGTCGGCGACAACGGGAATATAATGATAAGCTCAAGACCGGTGATTTGCTCGAGGTGGCAGAGGTGTTACGCGATCTGTATCAGATCAGTACCGGAAAAGAACTTTCTTATGGCGAGAAAAAGGTTTTAGAGCAGGCTCGCAAGTTGTTAGTTACCGAGGTTGCTCTAGCTGAGGGGGCTAAAGAGGATCAGGTCGTACGCCGCTTGGAGAGCATTTTTATCTAACCTGTTTTCAGCCTTACACTAAAATCAACAAGACCGGGTACAAATTATATGTGCCTGGTCTTTCTGTTTCTGGTAAGGTTTGATTTGGCATTCTCCGGTAGGCGTAGGAATATGTAATGGCGATAACAAAGGGTGGTACGAAGTCGATGATGAAAGCAACG
>DAOWKG010000222.1 GCA_030639985.1 Desulfuromonadaceae bacterium | reverse complement strand
TAAGTAACACGCAGTTGACCTTTGTCACCGGATCGACCACTGAAACCGACAGTCTTAGCGGTATTGAGGTGGCGCAATTGAGCGGTGGCACGGGTGATAACGTTATCGATACCTCAGCCTTTACCGGTTTATCGGCAGATACCTCACGTATCTACCTTAATAATGGTAACGGGGTCGATTCCAGCGGTATCACCTCCACTTGTCTCACCGATCTTGAAAGTAGCACTCTGCTGTCATCGCTCAATGATGGTGCCGGTGTTGCCACCGTTAACGGTTCGACCGATATTCAGATCGGTCTGACCGATGGAACGGTTGTTGCTATCGATCTGAGCAATGCCGAAACAATCCAGGATGTGATTGACCTGATTCAATCCGCCGATAGTGATTTGACGGCAGCTCTGAACGATGCTGGCAACGGTCTGACCCTTAGCGATGCAGCGGCAGGCGCTGGTGATTTGACTGTAACTGCTTTGAACGGTTCGCAAGCCGCCGTTGATCTGGGCATTCTTGCTACCGGCAACGGTGCAACTCTGACAGGAACCCCCTTCGTATCGGTAGCTGGGGACGTGCGGGTAACCCTCTCCGATGGCAGTGTGGTCGATGTGACCCTTTCTTATGCCATAACGGTGCAGGATATCCTTGATGCTTTTACCGCTGCAGATGAAAATCTTACGGCGGAACTCAATGGTGATGGCACTGGGATCAATCTGATTGATGCCTCAGCTGGTACCGGGACGGTTAGTGTGCAAGCGTTAAACGGTGCCGGTGCGGTGGACGATCTCGGCCTCAGTGGTGGCACTGCTTCAACTACCGGAATCCTTGGCGAGGCTCTGGTGGTTGGTTATGTCATCCTCGATGGCGGTGCTGGCGATGATACCCTGACCGGCAGTGGCGGCGACGATATTTTAACCGGTGGCAGTGGTCACGATAGTATTGCTGGTGGTGACGGCGACGATGAACTTCAGGAAGAGAGTTCCGGCGATTTCGATCTAGGCGATAGCTCACTGGTGATTGCGGTTGGGGCAACTACTTATTCCGATACCCTGTTCAATATCGAACATGCAGTTCTGACGGGTACCGACACCGCTCAAACCATTGATGCGGCAGATTTCAGCGGTTCGACCACCTTAATTTCAGGTGGTGGTGCCGACAGCCTGTTCGGGGGCAGTGGTAATGATGAGTTCCGGGTTGATATTGCTGATCTCGATGCCGATAGCGATGGAGTTGTTGATGCAGTTGAACAGGTGGCCATCGATCTTGGCGGTGGTGATGCTAATGAGTTGGTCATTCTGGGAACCGGTGGAACGATTCAACAATCCGATCTCGATTGGATCAATTTTGCCGACACCGATGGCTTGACCATTACCTTTGAGGAAGAGGGGACGCTGACGGTTAACAGCGATTTTGATTTTGGTACCTCGTTGGCGGGCGTCGATATTATTTTCCGTGATTCAACCGTTGAAATTCTTGCTGCGGCCACTGTCAGCACCGATACCGCCAGTCAGGCTGGAAATATCACCATCGAGGGGCAAAATATCCTGATTGATGGTGGGGTTATGATTACCGCGTTGTCAACCGGGATGGCTGATCCAAGCTACGATGGTGATATTAATATCCTTGCCTCCGATCTGTTTAAAGATTTTACCGCCATTGGTTTTGCCAATGTCGATTATAACGAAGCCACTATCAATATTGGTGCTGCTACCATTACGGGTGGTGATGTCACCATCAAAGCAACGGCTGAGGCGGCCAAGTACGATATCGATTTTGGTGAAAGTTGGATTGGCGATACATTAGCCGGGTTGGCTGGCAGTGTTCTCAAAGGGATCGAAGGATTCTCTCTGATTGCCGGGGTCTCGGTCGCCACCTCAAAAGCGACTATCAATATCAGTGATGCAGCGATTATCGAAGCACACGATTTTATTGTCCACAGCGATGCGACTACCCTTGCTAAAGCTTCACCGACGAGCGTGTTTCTTGGCGTTGCTGTTGGCGTTATCACTACCGTTTCCGAAGTTACTGTAGCAGGCGCTATCACCTCGACCGGCGATATGACTATTCGAGCTACGGGTGATAATACTGTTAATGTGATTGGAAAGGGGAACAAATCCTTCGCTATGGGAGTGGCGGTTTCGGTGGTCGATTCCGATGTCCTTGCCAATGTGACTGCCGATGCTCGGCTGACCGTTGGTGGCAATCTTTATGTCATGGCCGACAGTGTTGATCATAACAATACCAAAGCCGAATCAGAGACTGGTGATAAAGGCAAGGTCGGCATTGCTGTCGCAATCAGCGTCGAGGACGGTAACACCCTTGCTTATCTCGATGGGACTGCTGATGTTGCCGGAAATATCAGTGTAATCGCAGTGCAAAAAAAGGAACCGGTTGCTGGTAAAAAACTGTTCATTATTCCCGCTAATCTAAATGGGGTCTCCGCAACGGCTGGTGTGGAACCTGAGGGGAAAATAAGCAAATTTATAGACAAGATTAAAACCAAGGCTCTTGATGCCACCGGGGTTTCTAAAATCACCAAAAAGGTTCAGAAAAGCGCTACCGATTTTCTGAAGAAAAACGATACTATTAAAACAATAATGGAATCACCGGTAACCAACACCTATGACATCGGTGCGGCACTGGCGGTTTCTGTTGATACCAATACTGCTGTCGCCCGTATTGGTGATGGTGTGAATAATGCCGATATTGAAGCTGATGGCGCAATCACGGTGTTGGCTTCTACCTCCAATCGTCCTGCTATTGTTGCCGGTTCATCGGTGAAAAATGATGCAACCGATGTTACTGCTGTGGATCAAAAAGATGCCAAGTTTGGCGGTTCGGTGGCGATTGCGGTTGGTGTTTATAACGACAATGCCGATGCTTATATTTCCGATCATGCTGCCGTTGATAGTGCGGGAGCTCTTACGGTTCAGGCCGCAACCCTAAATCAGATTGACCCGGCAGGATTGTGGGGTGCTAATTTGATAACCCCATTGCTGAACAGCAACACCCACGCTACCCACAATACCGATACTGAAGGGCTGGTCACGGTTAAAAATGGTGAAACTGTTGCTCTTACCGATAACCATACCGGTGCAGGGATGGTTGGCAACTGGTACGAATATATCGGCAGTCAGCCCGAAAAAGATTTTGATCTTACTATCACCGATTTTACCGACGAAACCCAGTGGCAAGATAACGGTAGTCCGATTACAAGTATTGGTCTCGATTATGTTGCCAACCTGATGACCTACATGAATGGCAACTTTGGTCTGGTGGATAGTCTGGTCGATAGTTATACCAACGCTAAAGCTGATGGGCAAAAATTGGCTCTTGCCGGGGCACTGACTATTTTGGTCAATAATCACGATGCCACGGCAACAATTAAAACCGGGGCACAGATCAATCAAAATAATACTGGCACCGATGGTACTAATTTCCAAACCGGTGATCGTGATGTGGTGGTGGAAGCGGCAAGTGTTAACCACATCATCTCCTTGGTTGGTAATTTTAGTTTTGAGATCACCAGCTTTGGTGGTGGAACCAAAGCTGCCGATGGTGGCAGTGCTGCGGGAGCCAGCCTTGGACTGTTCTTGTACAACAACAGTGTTGCCGCAACGATTGAGGAGGGGGTTAACCTCTACGCCGACAGTTTAGAAGTCGATGCTAACAACGAGACGATTGCGGTTTTGGCGCTCATCTCTGGTGGTAGCGCCGATAGTGTTGCCTTTAACGGTGCCTTTGGCGCCAATGTAGTCAATAACAGCACTATCGCTCAGATTGATAATGGCTCAACCATCGTTGTTGGTAGCGGTTCGGTAGCCGATGCCGATGCCGACGGTGCTTCCATCTATGTCGATGCCACAGACAACAGCTATCTAATCACGGTAGCGGGTGGGGTGGCGAAATCTGGTAGTGTCGGGATCGGGGCTTCACTGGCAGTCAATGTCAGTGTTCGTGATACTGAGGCTATTATTGGCGATGAAACCGGTGAAGAGGACGCTTCAGGAACCATTACTACTACCGGAGATGTCCTTATCTCGGCTGAAAATGGTGGTTTCATCGGCAGCTTTGCCGTAGCTGGGGCGATTGTTTCAGCCGGAACGACTGAGGGTACCGGTGGTACCGATAGTGATCCGGCGGTGACACCATTTAGTGGTACCGGCGGTACTCAAGGTTCCGATGGCAGCTCTAAATCGGATACTGACCTGCTGAACTGGCAGACCCGGATGTCGAGTCTGTTAACTGAGATGAAGGAGTCGGGCAAAGTAACCGATAACGCTTCATCTGTCGGTGATTCGGTGGAGCAGGTCAAACAGACCACCGGCGAGAGTAAATCTGGCTACGGTATTTCTGGAGCCTTCACTGTTAATGTTGCCCATGACAATGCCCAGGCCTATGTGCAAAATGTTACCTCCATGACCGGGGATAATCTGGTTCTTGAGGCGCTTGATGGCACTCTGGTTTGCTCGCTGGCAGGCTCGGTCTCTCTGGCTAAAACCG
>DAOWKG010000056.1 GCA_030639985.1 Desulfuromonadaceae bacterium | reverse complement strand
GCCCTTATGGCTCTGGGTAAAAAACAGAGCGTCACCGCAAACAACATTGCCAACAGCGAAACGCCCGGTTTTAAAAAATCGCAGACGGTATTGGAGGCGGGCATAAATGGTGGCGTTACTGCCAAAATCCAACCAGTCAACACCCCCGGCACGATGATCAATCAACCTGATGGCTCAATGGAAGAGATGTCCAATGTCGACCTTACCCGAGAAATCACCGACATGATTCCGACCAAGCATGCTTATGCAGCCAACCTGAAAGCTTTAAAAGCTACCGCTGAGATGGAAGATACAGTTCTTGATCTAATTGGCTAACCTTCTTCATTCATTCTATCCCGCAACCGCTTAAATATCTCCCGATAAGCTCGTTTATCTTCATGCAGGTGTACCGAGCGAGCCAACCGAGAGATCGCCTTGCGGTCAATATCTGGCAGCAGCTCAAGCATTTCATCAAAAGCAGCGGCAAAGCTATCCTCATCACAGAGTCGATCACGCAGTTTTTCCAATTGCCGAAATTGTTTTTTCTCACCCCGTGATACCTGATCAAGGCTCTCTAACTGCCGCAACAAATCTGCCAGATCATCATCAGACTTGCGTAACATCCCCGCCAGATGCTTTAACTGCCGCTTTTGCGAACCACGCCCTTTGGTTATGCGCGCCTGCTCCGCCTCATAAGCAATATAACTTGGCAGATTAAGCTGAGAAAATTGGTTATCACTCAAATCAACCAACTGCACCGCAACCTGCTCAATCTGTTTTGCCTGCTGCTTTTTCTTAGTTCTACTCAACGGCAGTTCTTCTTCTACAAATTCATCCATCTACATGGCTCTCCAAAAATATGGGTTGTCAATCTGCTAAAAACTACCCCGAGATGGAGATAGCGGTCAATTATGAAAATAATACCCTCTTCACTTTGGTCACAGAGAGTTTTTTGCTATCATATGAAAAACATAATTAAATAATGGACTTTCTATGAACCATATCGAACTGACTCAAATGTTACAAGCTCTTGCTGATGGCCAGATCAGTGTCGCTGATGGGGTTAAACGGCTGACACGGCTCCCCTTTGAAGACCTTGGGATTGCCCAGATCGACCACCATCGGGAACTACGGCAGGGGGTGCCGGAAGTAATTCTGGGTGAAAGTAAAAGTCTGGAACAGTTACAAATTATCGTTGCGGCAATGGCAAAACAGGGCCGCAATATTTTGATTACCAGACTTGACGAAGAAAAAGCCAGTGCCATTTGTAAACAGTTCCCCGCAAGTGAGTATGACATTGATGCCCGTACTTTTTGCCTGATACAACAAGAGATAGAACCCAGTGGGGCAGGCAAAATACTGATCATCTGTGCCGGCACATCTGACCTTCCGGTCGCCAAAGAGGCCGCTGTTACCGCACGAATGTTGGGGAATGAGGTCATTGAGCTAGTCGATGTCGGCGTCGCCGGTATTCATCGCCTGCTGGCACGGCAGGAGCTACTACAAGAAGCTGCCGTCCTGATTGTGATTGCCGGCATGGAAGGGGCACTGCCATCGGTGGTCGGTGGTTTAGTTGCCAAACCGGTAATCGCCGTACCTACTTCGGTGGGCTACGGGGCTTCATTTGGCGGTATCGCCGCCCTGCTGGGGATGCTTAATTCATGCGCCAGCGGGGTAACGGTAGTCAATATTGATAATGGTTTCGGTGCCGCCTTTGCGGCAAATCGGATTAACCGAAAAACACCTAAAACCTGAATGCGTTAACGGAGAGCCGCAGAGCTGGAGAGTTCGCAGAGAAAGCCAATCTACTCTTTGCTTGTTTGTATCAGAAACACCCTCTCCGTTAGAATGAAAGAGAACTGAAAAGATGAAAACTCTCTATCTCGATACCTTTTCCGGCATATCTGGCGATATGTTTCTGGGTCTACTCCTCGATCTTGGTGTGCAGCAGCACCAACTTGAAACGGAATTGGCAAAACTACCGATCACTGGCTACAACCTTGACGCCAAACGAGAACAGCGTCACGGTATCGAAGGCTGTCGGCTACAGGTGCATTGTGAAGAGACCCACCACCATCGCAGCTGGAGTACCATTGATACTATGCTCGCCAAAAGTGAACTGGCAGCAGCCGTCAAAAAAACTGCTCGGGGCTTTTTCTTGCGTTTAGGCAAAGCAGAAGCCAAAGTTCATGGCATCGATATTGATCGCGTTCACTTTCATGAAGTAGGTGCCGTCGATGCCATAGTCGACCTGGTTGGTGCCGCCATCGGTTTACAACTCCTCGGTATCGACAAAATTCTTTGTTCCCCCCTGCCGCTATCACGGGGAATGGCTCACTGCGCTCACGGTGCCCTCCCCCTGCCGGCACCGGCAACCTTGGAAATTTTGCAGGGCAAACCGGTTTATGACAGTAATAACGATAAAGAGCTGGTCACCCCCACCGGTGCAACCATTGTCGCCGAACTTGCTGAATTCGGTTCTTTTCCGGCCCAACCGCTCGGGCAAACCGGGTATGGCGTCGGCGGCTGGGAACTGGAGGATCGCCCCAATCTGCTGCGGGGCATCATCTACGAAGAAAACGCTACGAGCAGTTATGGTGTTCAGGTGCAACTCCTCGAATCGCATCTGGATGACAGCACCCCGGAACAACTTGGCTATCTGCTGGAACTATTATTTACCAGCGGTGCCCTTGATGCTGGCTACGTCCCTCTGCAAATGAAAAAAAATCGCCCCGGCAACCTGTTAAAGGTGGTTTGCCAACCAGAGCAGGCCACCAAACTGGCAACCTTGATCATGCGTGAAAGTAGTGCAATTGGGGTTCGCAGCAGTCAGTGTGACCGCTACTGCCTTGACCGCCACAACGAAACCATTGTGACCAAATTAGGGCAAGCACGAGTTAAACTTATCTTTGCCGGTAAAGAATTTCTCCGCCTGACCCCAGAATATGATGATTGCCGCAAACTGGCCCAACAAAGCGGCCTACCATTGCAGCAGATCTATCGACTAGTAGAAACCACCGCTTATGAACAACTCGAATTAGGAGCAAAGTAATGACCAATAAATGTCCTCTGAAAAATGGCAGCTATAGCAAGCTGATCCTGTTTTTATCCAGCAATGGCGGTCTCGGTTACGCCCCTGTTGCTCCCGGAACTTTCGGTACTCTGGCAGGAATTCCAGCGTTCTACTACCTCGTCAATTTTTCCTGGCCACTGCAATTTATCACCCTCGCAGCCATCATCTTTCTAAGTATCTGGGTCTGTGATTTTGCCGGGGACTACTACAACGAACCCGACGATGGTCGCATCGTTATTGATGAATTGGCAGGGTATCTGGTAACCACTGCCTTCCTCCCCTTCTCTTGGCCAGCGGCAATCCTTGGTTTTATCTGGTTCCGCATCTTTGACATTATCAAGCCCCCCCCGGCAAACTGGTTTGATCGAGAAATGAAAAACGGCCTCGGGGTAACCTTGGATGACATTATGGCGGGTGTTTATGCGGCGATTGCCCTGCGTATTTGTCTGGGAATATTTTGGTTGGGATGGGGCTGATAACATCCAAGTAAGCAGTCATTAGTAAAACCACCCTCCAAGAGGGTTTATTAATCACAACTGCACGCCAACAATGCCCTAACAAGCTGTTTCCCCTTGGTGTTTTGGTAATTTATGCTATCTTAGGCACCACAAGGATAATTTTCATGACTGAATCAGTAACAATAGTAGAAATCTTTTCCGATGGGGCTTGCTCCGGCAATCCTGGTCCGGGGGGTTATGGCACCATTTTGCGACTTGGCGAGCACGAAAAAGAGCTTTCCGGCTATGCAGCAGAGACCACCAACAATAGGATGGAAATGCTTGGTGCTATTGCAGGATTGGAAGCACTTAAACGCCCTTGTCGAGTTTGCCTGACTACCGATTCTCAGTATCTGGTCAAAGGGATGACCGAATGGATCGCCGGGTGGCAGCGTAAAGGGTGGAAAAATTCGAAAAAGGTGGAGGTTGCCAATCGTGATCTTTGGGAACGGTTACTCACACTGGCCGGAACCCATCAGATTGATTGGGTCTGGGTCAAAGGACATGCCGGACATCTGGAAAATGAGCGCTGTGATGAACTGGCACGGCTGGAAATCACCAACGCTTGTGACCTATAGTGATGCAACTACCGTTACGGAGGAATCAAGATGACTACCAGTGAACAAATTGCTCAATTTCTTGCTGCCCCGGCATTTGCAGTAGTTGGTGCGTCCGCAAATCGAAATAAATACGGCAACAAAGTGCTCCGCTGCTACCAGAGAAACAACCTCAATGCGATTCCGGTAAATCCCCACGAAGATCAAATTGAAGGGGTTGATTGCGTTGCAGCGGTTACCGACTTGCCTGCCGAAGTTGAGAGCATATCGATAATTACGCCAGCGCAAATTACCGAGAAAATTGTCCAGCAAGCAGCAAAAAAAGGGATCAAGAATATCTGGATGCAACCAGGAGCGGAAAGTCCTGCAGCGATACAATACTGCCGGGAGCATAATCTCAATGTTATCGCTGATGGCAGTTGCGTACTGGTGGTACTGAATTAATATGAAGACTGAAACAAACAAAAATATGTTTGCCAGTGATAATTACAGCGGCATCTGTCCGGCAGCGTGGCAGGCGATGGCGATGGCAAACCAGCGAAGTTAGATATTAAAACATTTAGTAAAGAGCTACGTAACTTGGCAAAGGCAGGGCAATAATCGATGAGTATGTTCCGAGATTTTGAATCAATTACCAAAAGTATGGGTGAATTACCACCGTCGCCGGTTGTAGCGACCAAACTTCTAGAACTATTACGCAAGGAAGACCTGAAAATCAAGGAATTGGCAAATGCCGTATCCCTTGATCCGGTAATCACCGCCAGACTACTCCGAATCGCCAACTCGGTTTTTTATCAACAAATGAAGCAGATTGGCAGCGTCGACAGAGCGATAATTGTGGTTGGCGAAAATGTCCTTAAAAACCTTGCTCTCGAATACAGTCTGCGCTCCACCAGTAGAACCTACGGTGTCATGGAACGCAAGCTGTGGGAAAACTCTGTTGGTTGCGCTGTTGCCTGTCGGATGTTAACCGAACGTTTAGTCGATTTTGATAAAGAAGAGGCGTACCTAGCTGGTCTCCAGCACCACATCGGCAAAGTAGTAATGATCAACCGTGACAAGAAACTCTACCGCGAAGTATTACAAATTGTCGCTGCTGGAGAAGGAGAATTGCGGGATGTCGAACGGGGGATGTTTGCTTATTCGCATGAACTGGTTGGAGCAGCACTCCTCGATCACTGGAATTATCCTACCGTTATCGTTGAAGCGACCCTCCATCATCACGATTTTGAAGGATGTCGCATCGAAAGTGAAAAGGTATTTACCCTGTGCGCCATAATCAGCTTGGCAAGCGATTTCTGTCGCCATTTTGGCATCGGTCATCATGGTGAGACCGACATCAATCTCAACCTGTGTCGTGGCGCGCTGGCACTTGAAGCAAACCCAATCATCATTGATGAATTACAAGAAAAATTCTATGCCGAATTTATCAAAGAGCGCAACCTGCTCCTCGCATAGCTTACAACAACCCTTTTCACCTTAAAAGGAGCTGGTTAATGTGCAAGAAAATTTTTGTAGCCGCAACCGGACAGCACTGTGGCAAAACGACAACCAGCCTGTCCTTACTTCACCTTGCCCGTAAAAAATATAATAGGATTGGCTTTATTAAACCGTTTGGCCCCAAGCGAACCAGCTATCTCGGGAAATATGTTGATGTCGATGCCGCCCTGATTGCTCATGTTTATGACATGGAAGATCAATTAGAGCTGATGTCACCGGTGGTTCTCGATTCACGCACTACTCGTGATGTTCTGGAGGGCAAATGCGACCCACAGACCTATCAGCAACAAATTTGTCACGCCACCGCTGAGCTGGAACAACAGTGCGACTTCCTGATTATTGAAGGTGCCGGGCATGCCGGTGTCGGCTCAGTTATGGGTCTCAACAATGGCCAACTTGCCCATCTGCTTGATGCTCCGGTATTGCTGGTTGCTGGTGGTGGTGTCGGCAACGTCATCGATGCAATCCAACTCAATCTGGCGTTATTCCGGGAAACTAACGCAACGGTAAGGATTATTTTGCCCAACAAACTGGTTAAGAGTAAGCGTGATGCCACCTTGAACTATCTGCAGTTGGCTTTCAAAAATTCGCCGCTGCAGGTTGTTGGGGGCTTCAATTATTCACCCATCCTCGCCAATCCGACCTTAAAATACTTGTCGGAATTGCTCCTGCTCGAACTCCATGCTGACAGCGACCAGGCAACGCGCATTGTCCATCAGGTACAACTTGGAGCCGCTTCAACCCAACGGATAGTCGACCTGCTACAGGAGTCTACCCTGTTGATTGTCCCCAGTAGCCGCGATGAGGTACTGGTAATGCTGGCAACGCTCTATCATCTACCAGAGTTTAAAATCAAGATTGCCGGACTGATTATTATCGGCGTTGCCCCCCTTGCAAAGATAGTACAGCGGGTAATTGACGATGCAAAGATCCCGTATATGCGTACCGCCCAAACAACTGCAGCGGTATATACAACCATACAGGAAGATGTTGCTAAAATCGGCGCAGATGACAATGAAAAAATTGCCCTGGTACAGCATCTGGCTGAAAATGAGCTCGATTTTGAATTGATTGATTCGCTATTTTAACCTTCCAAGGATAGATAAGTTATGGGTTTACTGGGAAAACTTTTTGGTGGCGGGGCCTCTATAGAAAAATTACGCAAGGCTATCGTCCAACAACGTTATGCCGATGCCAGTATATTTGCTGCTGAGCTTGCCGGGCAATCTCTATCTGTCACTGCGGCTGACGAAGTTGAGACCCTGCGGATAACTGCCGGAGACGAGCTAGCCCGGCTAAATTTAGAAGAGGCGCAGGGGCTGCAGAGTAGTGGCAATTTTGATCTGGCAGACGAACATTTGCAGTTAGCACTCGAGCAAGTTTGCAGTGCTGAACTTCGTCGAGAAATTGAACAAGTCATTGCCGCAAAGCCACTGGAACCTGAAATAGCTGCCCCCGAAAAAAATCTGGCGAACTGTTCAAGTTGTGCCCCAAAAGTGCGCCCAATTGAACCAGAAGAAGCGATCATAAGTGATGTCGGCAGTCAGATAGAACTAATTCTGACCTCATATCCTCCGGCAATGGCCGCACGTTACACCGCCAAAAATGAAGATTTCAAAACTGCCTTTTTAGCTACCCATGCCGGCAGGGATGAACAAGCACTCCTCCTCTGGCAGCAACTGGACGAAACTGATCACGATGATCTTTACTGGTTTGAATTAGGATCCTTGCTGGGTCGCAAAGGCGATCTAGTCAATGCCCGCAGCGCATTGGAAACTGCTCTGCAACAAAATCCGCAATTATTGTTAGCCGTTGAATCACTGGTTACGGTGTTCATTGCCAATGATGAATATCAACTTGCCCAAGAACTATTACACCAAACCCTCGAGCAAGGCGGAAATCCGGCCTTCTGCCATGCCCAACTGACTTTTTTGCACCTGCAGCAAGATAATTATCCTGAATCTGCCGAGCATGCCCGACAAGCCCTGCTGGCGGGAAACACTGAAACCCAATTTATTCTCTTGGCAGCGATGGTACTGGAGCACATTGGAGCCGTGGATGAAACCGAAAGAGTTTTAAAAATGGTTCCGGCCACCGGCTGTGGCGGTGCCACCAGTTTACCGTTAGCCGAATTCTGGCTACGCCACAATCAACATCTCGGTGAGATACTTGATACCTTTAATGCTGCCTGCCGGGAAGAGCCAGACAACCCCCGTTGGCAACTACGGGTGGCACAAACTTATCTGGCCAGAAAATGGGATAAGGATGGCATAAAACTGCTCCGCAAAGTTGTTGCTGACCCCAGACTCGAGCCCGAGCTAGCCGAAGAAGCTACGCAATTGTTAACGGAACTAAGCTGATCCTATCCATTTTCTACAGCAACATAATTGTGATTTTAGATTTATTGATCTTCTTGAATTTTTAATGGTGCTTGTTATAATGCTAACTTATTGCAATAGTGGTTAAATTATTAATTACGCATTAACTTATCATGGTTCTTGAAGGAGCTTATTTGGGATGGTTAACAGTACCACGATGCAACCGAATAGCCCCTATAAGAATCCTTGGGGATTTGCCCAACTTCTGGAACATATCGATATCGGCATACTGGTTCTGGATCTGAATCGACGGGCAATAGACTATTGTAATGCTGCCTTTTTCGAAGTAATGCAAGATGAACAAATTTGCCGTAACTATCTGGGATTATACGATCTGTTTTTACGCGACATAGAGTCTGCTAAAGATTTTGATCTAGCCAGCCGAGCATCCCATAAAGTCGCCCACGGAGGGCGCCTGTATGGACACTCGGTTTACAAAGCAGCAGCAGGATATCGCTGTGTCTTTATCCGGGATATCACTGAAAAAATCCGGCTTGAATCGATTGCTCAAGCAGTCAACACCATGGACAATATCGGCTTTATATTTTCCGGGATACGACATGAAATTGGCAACCCCCTGAATTCACTAAAAATGGCGTTGAGTGTCCTGCAACAAACCGGGGAACAAACCTCACCAGAGATGTTACAAAAGTATATTG
>DAOWKG010000212.1 GCA_030639985.1 Desulfuromonadaceae bacterium | reverse complement strand
GAGAGCCACGTATGTGTGTTCCAGACAGTTATCGATCTGTTGGATCGTGGTTACATCGTCCATCTGGTTAAAGATGCGATCAGCTCCCGTTTTATGAGTGACTACGACAATGCTGTCAGTACTGCTGCTCGAGCTGGCGCGGTTATTACTACCACCGAAATGGCGTTGTTTCAGCTGGTCAAAGTAGCAGGCACCGATGGTTTTAAGGCGATATCAAAACTGGTGCGGCAGCGCACCCCTTGATGGCAGATTTGACCGCCGCGCAAGTGTGCCAACTTCATGATCAGTTAATGGTCCTTCGAGAAGAACTAAACTGCTTGCTGGCTGATTCGTCAGCAAGCAGTCAGCCGGTAGAACTTGATACTCCGATTGGAAGGTTGTCCCGTGTGGCTGCCTTACAGCAACAGGCAATGGCAAAAGCTACCCGTGCTGGTCAGCAGCAGCGGTTGACCTTGATTGCCACGGCATTACAGGCGATTCGGCAGGAACGGTATGGTGAATGTCGTCGCTGTGAAGAACCCATCGGTTATCCCCGCCTCAAGGTCAGACCAGAGTCACCCTTTTGTTTTGATTGTCAGCAACAGTTTGAAAAAAAGCGCTAATGGTACGGCTGAATCTCATCAGTAAGCATACCACCAGGCGGCTATAACCAGAGTCACGGCAAGAAAAGCTAAGCCCCGGTTTATTCTTAGGGCAGTACCTGAATCGTTAGAGGTGAAACGAGCCGCTGCTAATCCCAGTCCGATCCCCACCAAAAAACCAAATAAATGGGCACCGATGTCGGTATTTTCGCCGCTGGCTCCAAGCAGTGCCAGTAATCCCAGCGCCGCCGCAAGAGATGATAACCAGTGGCGGTGTCGGCTACTACGAAAATGGCGCATATTGATGGTGCCAAGGAGAGCGACAGCGCCAAAAACTGCCGTGGAGGCACCGATGGCGCGGTGATCAGGCGATTGTACCAAAGCATTCAGCAGGTTGCCGATAGCTCCGGAGCAAAGAACCAAAAACCAAGCATACCCGGAACCCAATATGTGGCTGAGGCGCACCATAAAAAGCCCCCCGAGGGCGATGTTGCTGGCCAGGTGAAGGATATCGGAATGCAATGTTAGCGCAGTAATCAGTCGCCACCATTCTCCACGCAAAATTTTATCTGCATGGGCATTACCAATTCCCAGCCAATCGGTGTGGTGAACACCAAAGGGGTTAAATTGTTGCTGAGTAATATTGTGGAAAATTGCCAAGAAGACTAATATCCAGATGGTTAATACCGTATTTTGATGTAATTTTCGTTCTGGTGGCAATGGGGGTGGCCAATTATGGTTTTCCCGCTCATATTGTTGTAGTTCCTTACAAGCACCATGATATTGATTTACCGGAACTAACAGCTGATATTTGGAACCGACCTTTTCACTACGATATGGGATTTGCCGGGATTGAAGCACTAGCATCCAGGTTTTCAGTTGTCGTTTCGGGATGGCTTGCTCCGCTAACCCGTCTTTCAGATCGGGTGGGATAGGAACCCACTCCAGGAGTTCATGTTCTATTGGTTTCACTGTAAGCATATATTTATAATTACAGATAACTGCAGAGAACGGTACCGGATATTGGCCGTAGCGCAAAGTTTATCAGTTATTCATCAAGCATATGCTATAGAACAAGTAGCCATTTGTAGAATTGAATTAACCTTTAAATAGATCAAACCCAGGGTCATTTATGACGGTAAAACAAATTGCCGAACAGTTTTATTTATGGCGACAAATTGAGATTGCAGTAGAAAATCTACTGGCTGATATTACTGTTGCCGAGTTCCTTGAAAAAATCGGCAACATTCCGATTAAGAGCAGTTGGTCAACCCGCAGATTGGGTGCATACGTTTCCATGGGTGGGGAACCGGTATGTATTCGACTGCAGTTAGCTCAAGAGCACGATAATTTGAAACAAACCTTCCTCCATGAAGTCGCCCATGCCTGTGACCATTTAAGTCGCAAAGCTGGGCAGCGCTCTTATCGCCTTGCGCATGGGGTGGCTTGGAAAATATGGGCCGAAGGACTTGGAATTTCGAGCCAACGCTGCGGTGAAAGTAACGCCATCAGGCAACTTCATCAAAAACGGCTGAAGCTGGTTGGCAAATGTGTGAAATGTGGGATTGAAATTAACCGGGTAAGGTGTCTGAATCGCAATCGGGTTTACACCCACAGTAACTGCGGTGGCAAAATTGAACGGGTGTAAGTTGGTTAGCAGTCGAAAGTCGGAATAAAATGTCAAATTTGGTTCTTATTATTCTTATGGTTATTGCCGGTGCTGCCGTTGCGATACAACCATCGCTGAACGCCAGGCTGGCGGATAAAACCGGTTATTTACAGGCAGCGACGATCTCTTTTGCCATTGGTACGTTGGTATTACTGATCCTCTCATTGACTAGTGGGCAAGGGAGTTTCCGTCGTGCCTCGGGAGCTGATTGGTGGCAGTTAACCGGCGGACTTTTCGGGGCATTTTTTGTGACGATGACTATTGTCGGGGTGCCCAGGATCGGCACAACGGCGGTATTGGCTCTAACCATCGTGTCGCAATTACTTGCCGGGATGGTGATGGATCACTATGGTTTGTTTGGGATGCGGGGGATTCCGATCGATTTTAAACGAGTTCTGGGGGTGGCACTTCTGCTGGCAGGGGTTGTTCTTATTTGCCGGCGGTAGTGGCTGAATGAATAGTGAGGGGTAAGGCGTAAGGTGATGATTGCGTCTCACACCTCACTCCTCACGTTGTCTCTAGGGTGGACATTCGGCACATTGGGAGCGAAACAGGTTGGTACTTAGGTAGCGATCGCCCCGATCTGGCAACAGGGTCACGATAGTACCGCCAGAAATTTTTTCTGCTATCCGCAAGGCACCAACCACAGCTGCACCACTAGACATGCCGACAAATAATCCCAGTTCGAGTGCCAATTTACGACTCATATCATAAGCCTCATCATCTTCAACCAATAACTTTTCGGCCAGCATCTGTGGATTATAGATTTGCGGAACAATTGCTTCGAACATATTTTTAAGTCCCTGGATTTTGTGTCCGAGACCAGGTTCAACCCCAATCACTTTAACTTGTGGTGCGTGCTCGCTAAAGTATCTGCTGATTCCCATTAAGGTACCGGAGGTACCCATTCCGGCGACGAAGTAATCAATTTGCCCGGCAGTTTGTCGCATAATCTCCGGGGCAGTGGTTTCGTAGTGCGACAGGGGATTATTGGGATTGCTATATTGGTTAGGCATGAAGTAGCGATCTGGATCATTGGCGAGTATTTTGTGTGCCAGATTGATGGCACCATCGGTCATCTGACAGCCAGGAGAAAGTACGGTTTCGGCACCATAGGCTTCAAGAATCCCTCGTCGCTCAGTACTGACACAGCCAGGCATCACCAGTTTAACTCGATAGCCTTTTGCCGCACCGATCATGGCAATGGCAATTCCGGTATTGCCTGAGGTAGGTTCAAGGATGATTTTATCGGGAGTCAGCTCACCACTTTCTTCCGCTTTGTTGATCATATAGAGTGCCGGTCGATCTTTGACCGAGCCTCCCGGGTTGCTCCCTTCCAGTTTTGCCAGCAACCGGATGTTTGGATTGCCGGTCAACACCGATATATCGATCAGCGGGGTGTTACCGATGGCACCTATAAGTGGGGAGACGGTGTGTTTGTCGGTTGCCGAATTTATCATTTGCGAGACTCCATAGTTTAAATAATCCCCTCTAGCGGGCCACCGTTGACAGCTAATTGGTCTACTTGTTTTTCGATTTCTGGATCATCAATTAGTGCCGGGGCATGGTGAGGTTTGCTGCGGGCATCAATAATTAGAGCACCGCTACACCCCCAGTGTTTGGCTTTTGAGAAGCTACCGATGCCGTAAATGTCGGCTGCCGGGTTGGAGCGGGTAAAGCAAACCCAGAGCCAGTTGTTTAACTGTGTGGCACAGAATTCACTGTCATCAACAATCAAAATCAGAGGGAAATTATTGATTGGATCATCTGTGCTGAATTTTTTACCGAACCGCAGCAGGTTGAGATCTGCTCCCGGACGATAATCGCTACATGAGGGCCCTTCTACCAGCAGAACTCCGGGGATGGCAAGAGCCGGTTTTTTAAAACCGCGTGGCAGGGTAAGGTTTTCAGGGATGGTGGTTGGTAGCTTCCGGCGTTTTTCTCCAACTGCAGCAATAACAACTTTTGATCCCTGATTTAAGCCGTGACCAGAATAGTCGAGGGTGTCCATTGTGGTTGCGGTCTGAAAATGGAGGTCTCGCTGCCAGTCGACCCGTTCCAATAGATGGTTAAAAAACTCGGGAATATTATGAATATCTAGTTGGGGGTTATCATTTTCGGCGGCAATTAATAAATATTTTGCCAGCGATAGCTGCCCTTGTCCCAGAACTGCATTGGCTTGAGTCAGCAGCTCTTGTGGTCGTTCCAGCTTATCGTATGGGGTATAGCGTTCACTGCCGATAGCAAGAAGAAGAGGATGAACTCCGGCGGCATCAACGGCATGAACCGCTTTTATGCCGGGGAGAACTTCAGGGATCAGTGCTCCGGTCAGCTCGTGGATAAAATTGCCGAAACTGGTATCTTCCTGAGGTGGGCGACCTACGGTAGTAAATGGCCAGATGGCATCGGGACGATGATAGACCCGGTCAACTTTGATAAGCGGAAAATCGTGTGCCAGACTGTAATAACCAAGATGATCGCCAAACGGTCCTTCCGGTTTTTGCTGCTGGGGATCGATAGTTCCGCAGATAACAAAATCGGCTTCTGCTGGCATCGGCAAAAAGTCGGCAGATTGTACCATCGGTATCCGGTGTCCACCGAGAAGACCGGCAAATGCCAGTTCCGGCATCCCTTCGGGGAGGGGCATTACCGCAGCAACTGACAAGCTAGGTGGGCCACCAACAAAAATATTGACCTTAAATGGTTGTCCGAGTTCCAGTGCCTCCTGATGATGTACCCCGATACCACGATGAATCTGGTAGTGAAGACCAATTTCTTGATCCTGGCAGTAGTTATTTCCCGATAATTGTACCCGGTACATTCCCAGATTGGATGAGCGGATCCCCGGGTTTTTACTGCTTTCACTATATACCTGAGGCAAGGTAACAAATGCTCCGCCATCATTAGGCCAGCTTTTTATCTGGGGGAGCTCGCCAATGGTCGTTTGCCCCTGTAAAATTGCCCCTGCTTTCACTTTTTTTGGTAGTAAGTGGAGGGCAGCTGGTGGTGCGGTCAGAAACATTGATGGTGTTTTTAGCAACGCTTTAGGGTCAAGTTTCAGTTTGACCAGCGTTTCGACTTGCTGCAAAGTATCGCGGAACAAATATCTGGTTCGCTCTAGCGTCCCGAAAAGGTTAGCAACTGCAGGAAAACGACTATCGGTAAGATTGGTAAAGAGTAGAGCTGGCCCCTGATGTTGATAAACCCGACGGTGGATCGCTCCAACCAGAAGATTTTGTGAGATAGGTTGGTCGATGCGGATAAGTTGCCCGCTACTTTCGAGATCATTAATAGCGTGACGGAGAGTTTTGTAGCCCATTGCAAAAACCCTTATTTCGGAGGTTAGCGGACTTAATAAAATCTACCCGGAGAAAGGTTTCTAGGGCAGAAGAATAGGTTTTATACTTCAGCACGGTAAAAAAGGCAATCAGAACACCTGCGGCAGTGGCCGGGTTTTAAGTTCATTTGAGGTTATTTGTTCGGTAACATCCTTAAAAAGGTTCAAATAATAGCGATACTCCAGTATTGTAAGGATAAATTTACAGAATGATTCATCGATTAGGAGCAATAAATGCGTATCCGGTTGGCAATTAGATATACGGCAATATCAAGTATTGTTTTGCTTATTGTCATGTCTGCTTCCGCCATTTTACATATCGAAAAAGTACAAAAAGTATTTACCGAAAATTCGTTACAAGAAGCCGATGTCCTGTCGGAGATGATCCTGCGTGACTCCCACCACTTAATGCTTAATGATGATCGGATCCATTTGCAGCTGATGATGGAGCAGATCGGCAGGACTCCAAGGGTTAAACGTGCCCGCATTCTGGGCAAGGAGGGCGTTGTAAGTTTCTCGATGAACAAGCATGAAATTGGCACTGCTCTCAGTGAAACCGATGAGAGCTGTTCTTTCTGCCATTTAGCCGGATCGAAAGTATTGGTTGATGTGCCGGTAAAAAAAAGGAGCCGGATTTTTTCTGATGATTCGGGTACTCAGTATTTGAGTATTACCCGGGGAATTTATAATGAACCAACCTGTTACACCGCTGATTGTCATGCCCATTCTGCCGATGAAAAAAAGATTGGCGTTCTCGACCTGGTAATTTCCCAGGGGCAGATGGCCGATTTGGCCCATGCTCACCACAACGATGTTATCGTCTCCACGGCAATAATGTTGATTGTCTTGTCTCTGTGTCACTATTTCCTGACCCGAAAATATATTTGTAGCCCGATTCAGGGGTTACTGGAACAGACGCAATCTCTTTCCGGGGGTGATTTGACTGCCCGGGTCAAAACGCTCTCCAATGATGAACTTGGTGAATTAGGTCGTTCATTTAATACTATGGCCGATAACCTGGCGCAGGCTCAAGTAGAGCTGAAGGAGTGGGGCAACACATTGGAGCAAAAAGTCGAGAGACGCACGGCAGAAATGACCGATATGCAGAGTCAGCTATTACGTTCGGCAAAGTTGGCATCAATGGGGGAGCTGGTTGCTGGGGTTGCCCACGAAATTAATAATCCTCTCACGGGTATTTTGATGTTTGCTTCTTTATCCTCAAAAAACCCGGATATCCCGCAACAGGTTAAGGATAACCTCGATTTGATTGTTTCCGAAACCGGCAGGTGTGCCAAAATCGTGCGGGGTTTGTTGGAATTTGCCCGGGAATCGATCCCCACAAAAAAACTTGATTCTATTAATCGGATTATCGAGCTAACTTTGGCACTGGTTACGCAGCAGACAATTTTCCAGGATATTGCGGTTGATTTTCGCAGTAGCGATGGGTTGCCGGAGCTGGAAGTTGATGCTGACCAACTCCAGCAGGTCTTTTTTAATATGTTTATCAATGCCGGTCAGGCAATGCCTAATGGTGGTTTGCTGACTATAATTACGAGATTGGCAGAAGATGGTGACGTCGTAGAGATTATTATTGAAGATAGCGGTGCCGGGATCAGTCCAGAAAATTTAGATAAGATTTTTGACCCGTTTTTCTCTACTAAAGCCCAAAAAGGTTTTGGTTTGGGGTTGTCGGTTTCGTATGGGATAATAAAAAATCATGGCGGTCGAGTAGAGGTTAATAGCAGGGAGGGAGAAGGAACCAAATTTACTATCTCATTTCCGGTCGAGGATAGTGACTCCTTGTCAATCTAGGAGATTGCAAATAATAAATTCTTGTATCCCGCTTGTTGTGGCCAACGGGTGGTTAGATATGGTCTTTGACCGAAATTCCCAGCTTTTTCAAAAGCGCTTGAAAGTTTGGCCGGAGCATTCCGGTTTCTTCTGCTGCTTTGGTGACGTTCCAGTTGTTTCTTTCCAGGGCGGCATAAACAAAGGCTTTTTCTACCGGTTCAACTGCTAACTCACGAGCCTTGCGTTTGACTTCTTTAAGTTCATCGGTGTTGATAGGGGCAACAATATCAACACTTTCAGATTCAATATCCAGTTGCGATGGCAGTTCGAGGCTGTCCCTCTGGATGGTGTCCCCATGAGATAACACTACCGACCTTTCAATGATATTTTCCAATTCACGAACATTTCCGGGGAAGGGGTAATCGCGCAGAGCTAAATGGGCATCAGCAGAAAGCCCCTTTATGGTCCTACCGATATCTTCTGAAAATTTCTTCAAAAAATAGCCGATCAACAAGGGGATATCGCCGGATCGTTCACGCAGTGGCGGTAGGCCGATAGGGATGATGTTTAAGCGAAAATAGAGATCGTCCCGAAAAGTCCCTTCTTCTACCAACTTGTCCAGACCGCGATTGGTTGCTGCGATCAAACGGATATCGATCGGAGTCGGTTTGGTGCCGCCAATGGGAGTCACTTCCCGTTGTTGCAGAACTCTGAGTAGCTTTGCCTGGGTCGCCATGCTTAGATTGGCAATTTCGTCGAGAAATAGACTGCCGCCGCTGGCAATGGTGAAAAGACCAGGTTTTGACTGGGACGCACCAGTAAAAGACCCTTTTACGTGACCGAATAGTTCACTTTCCAGCAGGTTTTCCGGGAGTGAATTGCAATCAATAGCAACAAAAGCTTCATCTTTTCTGGGACTGTTGTTGTGAATTGCCCTGGCGACCAGTTCTTTACCGGTGCCACTTTCCCCAGTAATAAGAACTGAACTATTGGTCGGCGCAACCTGCATAATCCGTTGAAACACTTTTTGCATAGCAGTGCTTTTACCGATAAAGGAATCGGCAACCGTTTCATCCGGGATACTCTCGGTAATAACTTCAGCTTCAAGATTCAGCAGTCGTTTCTTAATTGCCGCTTGAACTTTTTCAACGATTTGATCGGGGAGGAAGGGTTTGGTCAGGTATTCAAAAGCACCATTTTTCATCGCATCAACGGCTGAATCAACGGTAGCAAAGCCGGTGATAATAATAACCGGTACGTTTGGTTGGAGCACCGAAATAGTTTTAAGGACTTCAATCCCCCCCATTATCGGCATTTTTAAATCGCTGATAACAACACTGAAATTATCCTTCTGTAATTTCTCCATGCCGACTTTACCGTTTTGTGCTGCCGTGACCTGATAGCCCTCCATCACCAGGGTCTGGCGCAGCCCTTCACGAATGATCGCTTCGTCGTCGATAACCAGAATTTTGTGGGCAGTGTTTTCGTCCATGATGATATCGAATTACCTTCTGGCTTAGTTGCAGGAAAAAATGATTAAAGTTCAGCGTGAATATACTTTTAAACCGATTAATATTAATAATGAAAAAAGAAACAGTCAAGGAATAAGAAATAAGTAGCAAAAATAATCAGTTATATGGAGAAGATAATATATCTGTAGGCCGTAACATAAGGATTTAAGCTCGAGCTTGAGGTTAAAAATAAAAAAAATATGCGGTTAATATTTATATAAAATGAAGTTCTTTGTGTGATAACCGTAATATAACCAGGAGGTTGTGGGGTTAATTGGCTGATTTGGGGTGATAAGGTCAATCATTCGGTGTATAGAAAATATATTCACCGGCAGCAGTGTTGCGATTAAAGCAAATAGTCTGGTCTTGAAATAAACCATTTAAAAGTAATAAGTTACAAGTGCTTTTTGTTGCTATTTTGGGTTTTGGCATGACTCATGTATATCAACACGTGTATATTCAAAATGGGAAAAATAATATTAATTTCGGAGGTCTAATCGTGAAAAATATGATTCGCAACTGTATTGCCACATTGTTTTTATCTGTCACAGTAGTTTCGACGGCTGTAGCTGCCGGTGCCACGGCTGAAAAAGGTGGTTCGCTGTTGTTGACCATGTTCATCGGCTTTTTTGCTTTAATAGTTGTTTTTCAGTTGGTCCCGGCTTGCCTGCTGTTTGCTGGCATATTGAAGGGGCTGTTCTCAAAAAAACAAAATGTCGAGCAAAAAGATTCGATCAGGTAGGTTTTTTATAGCAACCCGTTGAGGTAATATTTATGAATGGACTTCTTATAGCAAATAAAGACCAGGTCGCACGTGAGTATATGGCAGATATGTTCCGTGATGATGGCTATCAGGTTACAACGGCTGATTCGGTAGTTAACTCCCTTGAAGGTATCATTGATAAATCGATTCAAGTGGTGGTTCTTGGGGGTATTTATGACGAACAACAGATTGCCAAATTTGTCCCCCTATTGAAAAAGTGTAATCGCAGCTTGTCGATTATTCTGGTTTCGGACGAGATGCCGATGGAATTGTTGCGTAGAATTCGTAAAGAGGGGATCTTCTATCATGCCTTAAAGCCCGTTACAGAAGAAAGCTGGGACGAAATTCGGCAGGTAGTTAGTTGTGCGTTTGAAAACGGCCATGCCAGCCAGAAGGTTGGTCGTAAATTGTTTGGATCCAGTGCAACAACTCAGAGCGCAAAAGCAATTTTGACATCCTTGGCCCTGTTGCTTTTGTTTGCCCCCCATTCAAATGCAGCAGATGTTACCAAAACTTACAATAGTGGACTATTGGTGCTGCTGTTTGTCGGGTTTTGTGCCCTGTTGATTGTTGCCCAGCTGGTTCCAGCGGTTTTGGCTCTGTTTGGAATGACCAAAGCGGCAGTCAATGTCAGTGGTTTCAAGCAGAGCTCAAAGGCTAAATAGAATAACGGTATATATATTTTCATCGTAGTTATTATTTGGACCCCTAGTTGATAGGGGTCTTTTTTTTGAACTATTATGTCGTTGTTGCAAGTCGTTATGTTTTTTCCAGTAGCTACTCATATATAAAAAATATTCAAAAAGCTGTATACTGTATACAATTATTATGCGTTAGCATTGTTTATATTTCTCAATAAGTTATGCAGTTATTTGCCGCTATTGTTGGGTATATAGCAATTTTATGTGTATGAAATATTTATACATCAGGGCAAGATTATATTTCTGATGTATCTGCTAGAGTCCTGTTAAAACAAGCTTTTAGGCCATTCCAGAAAAATATCACATAGCTGGCATAGCCTCTGCATGGAACTTGAGCTGGTTTACAGTTATTTGTGTGCCAATCGGAAAAAAGAGTTCCAATGGGATGGATTCACACGTATAGTACGCGGGAAAATTTACACATTTTATACCGTTGTTTGTTTGCCACCGATTTTACCATGGGGTAAATGGCAGCAAACCTTTTTTTAGGAGGTCTAACAATGCAAAAAGTAAAAACACTTCTTTCTACTTTCATCTTGGTGCTTCTGGCTGTTTCTCCTGCTTTGGCAGTGGACACCGGCAAAACCTATAACAGCGGAATTCTGGTTCTGGTGTTTGTCGGTTTCTGCGCCTTGCTGATTGTCGCTCAACTTGTTCCTGCTGTCCTTGCTTTGTTTGGTATGACCAAAGAAGCGGTCAAGAGCACATCGGGTAAAAAACTTGCCGCATCGGCTAAGAAACACTGAACAATTTTCTTTGAAAGGTAGTTGCGATGTTCGATTTTTTTATGAATGTTGGTCACGTAGAGCAAATTTACACTGTAGTAGACTACTATACCTACATTAAGGGTCTTGAGTATCTACTGTGCTTGCTGTTCTTTACTTTTTTCCCCCTGTTTTATCGTTACATCCATGGTGGAGACGAGGAATAAGCACAAAATTTGTATCTAGCGGTCGTATTTTAAATTGGGTTGTCTGTTGGCTTGATCGCGGCGGGCAGGTCTTATGAACTAAGGAGTAGAACTATGGTAAATGTCGGTAAGCGACTCATCACAGGATTGGGAGTTTTATTGCTCACCTCCCTGTTTGCTGTGAGTTGTTTTGCGATGGATTATCCAGATGAAGTAGAGATTGATAGTCTGGTTGATCTGTATGAAGCGGTTGTTTTTGATCACGCAATGCACGTAGATGCCACCGATGGTTGTGCTGATTGTCATCACCACACAACTGGAACGGCACCTGCCAATGAATATTGTGCCAAGTGCCATGATGGTAAGGTTGAGATGGATGTCGTAGCTTGTCTCGATTGCCACTCTGCCGATCCTGTTTCGGCAGAAAATTTGCACAATCCAAAACCCGGTTATTTTTATCATAACGATAAGCCGAACTTGAAGGCTGCTTACCATTTAAATTGCATTGGTTGTCACAATGAAGTCGACGGCCCGACAGGCTGTGAAGACTGCCACGCAAAAACTGAAGCTGGTGAGAAGTACTATCATTCTGGAGAGTTTGCCCCGAAAGCAGAAGCACATTCATCTGGTCACTGATGATAGCTTGATGGGAATATAACAAGGAGAGTTCGTTATGAGTAAAATAACACGTAGAAAATTTTTAGCCGGAAGTGCTGCAGGCGGGGCTGCTATGATGCTGGCGCCAGCCAAAAATGCACTTGCTGCCGGTTCTTTTGAAGGTTTCCCGGACGGAATGGGTGTGTTGGTTGACTTGACCCGCTGTGTCGGTTGTCGTACCTGTGAGGCTGCCTGTAATAAAGAGCAGGAACTGCCCGCACCAGCTAAACCATTTGATGATTATTCAGTTTTTGATGAATTGCATCATGGACAAAAACGGCGCCCTACCGATATCGCTTATACCGTTGTCAATCGTTATGAGCCCGAAAGTGCCGATCCCGTTTATCGGAAGATTCAATGTAACCATTGTAATGAGCCAGCATGCTTGACCTCATGTTTTGTTAATGCTTACACCAAAACCCCAGAAGGGGCAGTTACTTACGATGCGCATGTCTGTGTCGGTTGCCGTAATTGTATGATCGCCTGTCCATTCCATATTCCTGGTTACACTTATAGTTCGGTTCTGAATGCCGTAATCAAGAAGTGTATCTTCTGTTACGACACCCGCTTAAAAGAAGGCAAGCCCCCAGCATGTGTTGAAAGCTGTCCACAGCAGGTTATGACCTTTGGTAAGCG
>DAOWKG010000082.1 GCA_030639985.1 Desulfuromonadaceae bacterium | reverse complement strand
GTTGCACGCGATGAAGCGTTCCAGTTTTATTACGCCGATCTGTTTGCCGCTCTTGAGCGGCAGGGCTGTACCCCGGTTTCCTTTTCGCCGCTGCATGATAGCTGTCTGCCAGAGGATGCCGATGGTTTGTATCTCGGTGGCGGCTACCCAGAGGTTCATGCACAGGTACTTTCGGAGAACCGGACAATGCTCCGTGCTGTATGTGATTTTTGCACAAGCGGCAAACCGGTCTACGCCGAGTGTGGCGGATTGATTTACCTTTCGCAAGGAGTTGAGAAAGCGGGGCAGCGTTTCCCTTTGGTCGCTGCTATGCCGGTTTGGGCACGAATGCTGAAACAGCGCAAGGCACTCGGTTATGTCGAAGTCACCCTGGAACACGATTCACTGTTCGGTCACTGCGGGGCGAGTTTTCGCGGACACGAATTTCACTATTCGGAACTTATCGAGTCTCCGACAGACCAAGATGGCTGGCAGACGGTTTACCGGCTCAAACAGAATCGAACCGGAAATTGCAGCGCCGAAGGCTATCAAAAAGGGAATATTCTGGCCAGTTACGCCCATCTGCACCTCGCCTCAAGACCAGCGGCGCTGACCTGCTTTATCAAAAATATGACAAAAACATCAGACAGGAGCTTCCGTGACAAGTAACGACAGACCGCTGATTTATGACCTGCTTGAAAATCCACTCAGCGGACAGCAAATTGAAGATCGCTCTTTCGCTGCAATTGATGCAGAGGCTGCGGAGCACAGTTATTCATCCGATGAATGGCAGGTGGTTCGCCGGCTTATCCATACCACAGCAGATTTCGCCATGAGTGATCTGGTCTATTTTTCAGCAGGTGCGATTGAATCGGCGATCACCGCTTTGGGTGGTGGCAAAACGATCTACGCCGACAGCAATATGATCCGTTCCGGCCTATCTGTTGCCCGTTTACAGCAACTGTATCAAAACTATGAGCGCGAGAGCATCCTCTGCCATGTGGCGGACGAGGATGTGGTAGCCAAGGCAAAAGAATCGGGGTTGCCTCGCTCGTTGTTTGCCATCCGCAAAGCCGGTAAAAAACTCGATGGGGCGATTGTCCTTATCGGTAACGCCCCGGTAGCATTACTGGAACTCAACCGCATGGCGGTAGAAGAAAATATTCGCCCAGCTCTGGTGATCGGTATGCCGGTCGGCTTTGTTCATGTTCTGGAAAGCAAGGAAGAACTGATGCGCAGCGGACTGCCATTTATTGTGTTAGAGGGGCGGCGTGGCGGCAGTCCGTTGGCGGTTGCGACTTTGCATGCCCTATGTACGATTGCTTCCGGGATGAAAGCTTAATCGTGTGGATACTAAAAAGGAGGAGGAAAGAAGATGGCTGTGAAACTTTTATGCAAAGGAATAATATTTATGTGCTTACTGACAACAATGGTGGTTACTCCAGCTCTTGCGAATGGAGAAAATAACCCTGAAAAACCTGCGATCGTGCTGGTTGCGTTTGGCACCTCAGTTGAGACAGCACGTCTGGTTTTTGATCACATTGATGTCCAGACTCGAAAGCGTTATGTCGGCTACGATGTCCACTGGGCTTTCACTTCACAATTCATTATCGATAAGTTAAAGCGGCAGGGAATCGTTACCCATAATGTCGCTGAAGTGGTGGCCGAACTGCGTAATAAAGGGGTGAAATCGGTTGTCTTCCAGAGCTTGCATGTGGTTCCAGGACAGGAATATCGCAGTGTACTGGCAGAGGATACCAGCGGTTTTCAGGTCGCTTTTGGTGATGCCTTGATGACCAGTGACAAGGATATTGACGCTGTTGTCGCCGCCTTGGGCAAAGATATTCATACCCAACAGCCCACTGTTGTTGTCGCCCATGGCAACGACCACCATCCCGAATTTAATCAGCAACTTGTTGCTCTGGCAAAGGTTATCGAAAAGAAATATCCAAATCTGGTCGTTGCCAGTGTTGAGGGGCAACCGGGGATTGGTTCGTTGAAAAAAGTAAAAGCAAACAGCGACAAACAGGGTTCGGTCAAGTTTGTGCCGTTGATGATCGTTGCTGGCGACCACATTATGAACGATGTGATGGGCGACGAAGAGGATAGCTGGAAATCAATTATTCAGGCCAAAAATTCGGAATGTGCCGCATCTCTGGGCTGGAACAATTCCATCTTAGAGATCTATTTCAGTCACCTTGACGAGGCACTACAACAACTGGACAAAGGGCGCAGTTAATCTGATATGCGGTTGTTGATAGTTATTCTGATCAGTTTTTGGTTATTGTCGGGTACCGTTTTTGCCACCGATATTGAACCGGATAAGCTACATGGGACACAGAGTTTTGAGCCGCGCACAGAACCTGAAGTCGCAATTGATGCTCAGTCTAAACCGCTTCTGCAGCGGCTGCGTCCACAGGGGGAAACGGGTAAAGTTTTTGCGGCAGAGCGTAAAAAGCAACGCAGCAGTTCGGCGTACACCAAATGGAAACGTCAGCTCCCCTTCTGGCCACGCAAGGGGATGCTGCTACTGGAGCTATCCCTGTTTATCAGCAGCGGTATTTTTCTTGGTCAGATTCTGGAAATCTCGGGAAGCATGAAACTGTTGTCGATTTTAACCCTGCCGATAACAGCTATCGGCAAGATCCGTCGAGAAGCGGGGCCCGCGTTTCTCATGGCACTCCAATCGGGAGCAGTTGCCAATAGTATGCTGGTCGCTCAACGGGATCAGGGGTCTCTGGACAATCGTGAGCTCTACACTTCGGTTTATGTGGTGTCGGCTCTCTCTCTATTTGCCCATCTGCCAACGTTTGTCATCCCCATTGGGGTGGCATTTGGCTGGGAGGCGACAATCGCTTTATTCTCAGTCCGTTTTACTGCGATTGCAGTACAGACTATGGTCACCTTGCTGTTGTCCCGTTTGCTGATTCGGCGTTTTCTCCCCAGCGGACAATTCGTTTGTCCGAGTGAACCGGTTCCGATCCGAGAGGTGCGGCAACGACAGGGTGGATTCTGGATCACAGTGTGGAAGCGCTCAAAAAAAACGTTGCGTCGCTTGCTCACTTATCTGATTCCCACCTTCGTCTTGATGGCGGGGCTGGAGTATTTCGGTTTTTTCAAGTGGTTGGCAGAGGCGGTTCCCGCGCTGTTTACCTTCCGTTTCCTCCCTGCCGAATCGCTGGTGATCATTCCGGCACAGGCGCTCAGTTTGTACAACGGGGCGATAGCTGCAGCCAATTTTATTGATGCCGGGCAGATAACTACCCATCAGGCGGTAATTGTTATCCTGTTCGGTTCGATGGTGACGGCTCCGGTGCGCACCTTACGTCATGCGATGCCAACCTATGTTGCTATCCTCGGTGCACGACCGGGGATGGTGATGGCAATATCGACACAGATTATCCGCATGTTTTTTCTTTTTTTATGTACGCTCGGCCTGATGTGGTTGTGGCGGTAAGGTTGAAAAATGGACATTAAAAAAAACCAGGCAGGTCATTTTTACGCAGTTGGTGTGGGACCAGGTGATCCAGAGTTACTGACCCTGCGGGCAGCAAGGCTGATCAAAGATGCAGATGTGATTTTTGCACCACAGTCGAAGAAATCAAAAAATAGCCTTGCGTTACAGGCCATTGCACCCCTTTTGGGTGATCAAGAAGTGATTATCAGTCAGTATCCGATGGTGCGGGACAACAGTAAAACGCGTGAGCGCTGGGGGCTTCTGGCAGAAGATGTGAGTGATCGCTGTCGACGGGGGCAATCGGTGGTTCAGGTGACGCTTGGTGACCCGCTGATCTTTGCCACTAGTTCCTATCTAATGGAAGCATTGGCCGAGCAGATGCCTGCAGAAAAGTTGCATGTTGAACCTGGAATCAGTGCCTTCCAGATGACCGCCAGTTGTTTCAACGAAGCCCTTACCCTGCAGGAGGATCGGCTATTGCTGATGTCGGCAACCGATCTTCAAGCGGTAGAGAAAGCTTTGGGGCAGTGCGAAACACTGGTTCTCTTTAAGGCAGCTGGTGATCTCCCTGGCTTAATGGCATTGCTGGATAAACATAATCTTTTACCTCATGCCAGATTGGTCAGCGCCGGTGGACAAGGTGACCACGAAATCCGGGTTGCCGAACTCAGTTCTTGGCCAAGGCAGGATCTTGGCTATATGACAACGATGATTGTCCATATTGGCAAACGTAGCTGGCGGGAGGATGTTGCCTGTTGAAATGGGGTATGACCACCGGAACCTGTGCCGCTATGGCGGCCAAGGCAGCAGCCTTGTTGTTGGTCCATAGCGAGAGGCCAAAGGAGATAGATATTCCTTTGCCAGATGGCAGCCGCATCCAGCATCATGTCTATCTTTTTCAAGAAGATGGCGAGTCTGCTTCTGCAACAGTGGTTAAAGATGCTGGCGATGATCCAGATGTGACCCATGGCTCCTTTTTGATCTCTACGGTAAAAAGAAACAAGCTCAAATCAATTCGTTTTTTTGCCGGAAAAGGGGTCGGCACCGTAACTCGTGCCGGGCTTGCCATCCCCCCCGGAGAACCGGCGATCAACCCCGGACCACGGACAATGATTTGTGCAGCATTACGCGAGGTAAGTGAACAGGGGTTTGATGTCACTATTTCGGTTCCAAACGGGGAGAAACTGGCGCAAAAAACTTTTAATCCCCGCCTCGGTATTTTTGGTGGTATCTCCATCCTTGGCACCACCGGCCGGGTGCGACCATTCAGTACTCCGGCATTACGTGATGCCCTTAAATGTGCTCTGGATGTTGCGATTGCTGCGAATATCAAAAACTTGGTGCTGGTGCCTGGGAATATGGGGAATAAGGCGGCACAACGCCATTTTGCGGTAAACGATGAGCAAATTATTGATGTCAGCAATGAATGGGGATTTATCCTTGCCGAGGTTGAGAAATATCACTTTGAACAGGTTTTGATTGTTGGTCATCCGGGCAAATTGGGAAAATTGGCTAGTGGGCAATGGCAAACCCATTCGGCGCAATCAGATTCGGCTGTCCCCTACATCAGTCAACTGACAGGACAGGTTTCAGCAAATCAGACGGCAGAGGCAAATACCGTTGAAGAGTTATTTATGACCTGCCTCGAAAGCAGGGAGCGACAACAGT
>DAOWKG010000007.1 GCA_030639985.1 Desulfuromonadaceae bacterium | reverse complement strand
ATTACTATAGCATTGAAGTGGACAATTTTTGTAAATATTTGCTTAGTTAGTGGTTTTACATTGATTTTATGACTTATTATTGTAAGGGAAGGCTGCCATTATAAATTTATCGAGCAACCATTTATCAGCGTTGTAGTTTCTGCTATGGTCAGTGATCGGTTAAATTTAGCCAAAGGGAAAATGATGCAAAAATGTTTAGTTGGTAATGAAACAATCAGAATGTTGAAGCTTGGGCACCCATGGGTTATTGCCGACAGCTATACGAAGAAATGGCCAAAAGGAACCGCAGGTGAGTTGATTACGTTGGTCGATGGGGAGCAAAAACATCTGGCCACCGCTTTGTATGACCCAAACGATAGAATCGTGGCTCGGGTTCTGGGCAAAGGGAGTATTAAGCTTACGGTCGATTGGTTTAAAACAATATTTTTACGGGCAAAAAAGTTGCGTCAGCACGCCAAACTTGATGATACTACCGCTTTTCGCTGGCTTAACGGTGAGGGCGATGGTTTGCCCGGCGTGACGGTTGATTGCTACGGTGATTATCTGATGCTGCAACTTTTTACCCCGGCTTGGGATCTTCATTTACAACCTTTGCTCGCGGCATTGCAGCAGGTTTTTCAGCCCATTGGTATCTATAGGAAGCTGCGCCCCCAGGAAACCCGGGCGCTGGAGGCAAAAAAACGTAACAAAGAATACAGCCGGATAGTATCGGGTAGCAGTGCCTCGGTGCCATTGCAAGTAACCGAAAATGGTCTGAATTTTTTGGTCGATTTACGTGAAGGGTTAAATACCGGTCTTTTCCCTGATCAGCGCCGGAACCGACAGGAATTGATGCAGCGGGTTGCCGGAAAGCGGGTTCTTAACCTGTTTGCCTTTACTGGTGCTTTCTCGGTTGCCGCTGCCGCTGCTGGAGCCAAAAAGGTGACCAGTGTTGATGTCTCAGCAAAATATCTGGAAGTAGCCCGGCAAAATTTTGCTGTTAATCGGCTTAATTCGAAGCGGCACGAATTTATTGTCAGTGATGTTTTTGCTGAACTGGGGCGGATGCAATCGCAGCAACGCCGCTTTGATGTTATCTTATTCGATCCCCCTTCATTCTCTACCACCAGTAAGAGTAGGTTTTCCACCCATGGTGGAACCTCAAAACTGGTTGCTGCAACCCTGCCACTCTTGGAGACTGGGGGTTTGTTGATCGGCTCCAGTAATCACCAAAAGGTCTCTATGGATGATTATATGAAAGAACTGCGGCGCGGAGCCTTGCAAGCTGGAGATGAGTTGAAGTCGATCTTTACCAGTGGTCAGCCTGAAGATTTCCCCTGCTCGGTCAGCTTTCCCGAAGGGCGTTATCTGAAATTTGTTATCAGTGTGAAGCAGTAAATCAATTGATTGGTTGGTAGATCATTGCGGCTCCTTTTTGTTTTAGATGGTGTTATATTTTGTCAATAAAGCGATTTTTTAGAAATATTATTCCCTTGTGGATGCTTCTTCTCGGCATTGTTGTAGCGATATGCCTGGTTTGGCAGGCAACTCGTTGGACCTATGCCGATGCGCTTGATAAATTGATAAAAGTCGGTGGTGAGAGACTGACGCTCTATTCTGGCACCTTGCATGAATCACTGAGTCGTTACGCTTACCTCCCCTATGTCCTATCCCAAAATATTGATGTGCAAATCATGCTTAAGTCATCATTCAATTTGGAACTGGTCAACCACTATCTGCAATCATTGAATACTGAAGCTGGTTCAGAAGCACTCTATGTAATGAATTCTATCGGCGATACTCTGGCTGCGAGCAATTGGCAGGAACCATTAAGTTTTGTCGGCCAAAATTACGGCTTCAGACCTTATTTTACCGATGCAAAATCGGGGCACAAAGGACATTTTTTTGCTATCGGCGTGACCACCGGACAACCAGGATATTTTATGTCCCATCCGGTCCTGCAGGACGAGCGCTTTCTGGGTGCAACGGTGGTCAAGGTTGACCTGACGCCACTACAGGATGATTGGCGCGAAGGTGGGGAAACAGTTCTGGTCAGTGATGCCAACGGTGTTTTGTTTCTTTCCAGCCGCAACGATTGGAAATACCGAACCCTGACGGCATTGTCTGAAGCCCAAAGAACTCTTATGCTCGCCGGACGGCAGTACGGACACCAATCTCTGGATCTTTTGCCTTTGGATACCGTTGCTACTTTAGCCGCCGGGCAAAGGATTGTTCGGTTTGAGAATACCCTCTATTTGATGTTGTCACGTCCCTTGCCTGACCTGGATTGGCAATTGCATCACGTTGTTCCACTTGCCCCGGTACGGGAGCAAGGACAAGTCGTAGCAGCAATAGGCACGGTCCTGGCGTTATTGATTTTGGCACTCGGTTTGTATGCCCGAGAGCGCCGCCAAAAACAAATTTCACGGCGCAAGGCGCGTGAGGCCGGGGCGATTCAGGAGATGAATTTGCGTTTGCAGGAGGAAATTACTGAGCGCAGTCGTACCGAAAGCGCCTTGCGTGAGACCCAGGCCGAACTGGTTCAGGCTGGCAAGTTAGCTGCTCTTGGCCACATGGCGGCCGGGATTGTGCATGAATTGAATCAGCCGATTTCTGCTATTCGCACCCACGCAGCCAGCGGCCGTTTGCTACTCGATCGGCAGGAAACGGGGAAGGTTCGTGAGACCTTGGCTGCCGTTAGTAGAATGACTGAGCATATGGCTTCAATTACCGCTCAACTCAAAACTTTTGCCCATAAAACCCCCAAATTAAAAGGACGAGTCGTATTGCAGGATTGTCTTGACGGCGCTTTGGCTATGACTGCTCCATTATTCAGTGAATTCGGGATTTCTCTAGACCAGGAGATTCCCGCTACACCGTTGGTTTTGGAAGGTGATCTGGCGCGGGTGAAACAGGTTTTGGTTAACTTGATTCGAAATGCTATCGACGCCATGCGTGATTGTGAGCAGCGGAATCTCCAGATTGAAATTTCAACCCAAGACCAAGAAGTTGAAATCTCTATCAGTGATAGCGGGATTGGGATTGCCGAGCAGGATATGGAGGAACTTTTTACCCCATTTTTTACCACCAAGGAGGTTGGTGAAGGGATGGGGCTTGGATTGTCGATCTCCTACCGGATTGTCACCGATTTAGGGGGAACGATCCGGGTGCAGAATCTTCTGGCTGGCGGAGCACAATTTATTGTCAGGTTGCCGCTGGTAAACCAAGGGAATGGAGCAATGAAATGACCGATGGCTACAATAACGTTTGTCTGGTTGATGATGATGCAGAGATGCGTGCAGCGACCGCCCAGTGGTTGGAGCTGTCTGGTTACAAGGTGCAGAGTTTTCCAGATGCGCCGACTGCTCTGGATCAGTTGACAAGTGAATTTGAGGGTGTAGTGGTCAGTGATATCAGAATGCCAAGGATGGACGGTATGGCATTTCTCTCGCGCTTGCACGTGCTCGATTCGGATATCCCCGTGGTATTGTTGACCGCCCACGGTGATGTGCAAATGGCGGTCGAGGCTATACGGCAGGGCGCCTACGATTTTATT
>DAOWKG010000047.1 GCA_030639985.1 Desulfuromonadaceae bacterium | reverse complement strand
GATTTCTCGTTACGATCCGCAAAGCCCGACAGCCTCCTAGCGGATTCGAATCAGTGAATTATTGTCCTCTGGTATTTCCTGAGTGATACCCCCATGTCTCTGGAAATTATCCAGGGGGATCTGCATCGCCAGCATGCCAACTGAGGTTACAGCCAGCAGTGCCAAGAAAGCTAAACCCATACCAATTCGTTTGCCCGGACTGACTGCATAGTAACGAGCCTTTTCTGCTGTTGACTGTTTTGTCGATGAGTAAATCTGGAAGCTGCCCATGATAATAATCAGGGCGATAATTGGTGACCAGGTGTAATAGAACAGGGCGATCGCTCCGATCAATCCGACGATCCATAATTTAGGACTGATCACGCCGATGATCCGTCCGCCGTCCAAAGGGGAGATCGGCAGTAGATTGAACAGGTTGAGGAGAAAGCCGGTCGTTGCCAAGGCGTACCAGAAGGGATTTCCGGTCAGTAACCCAATTCCGGCGCAGCCGATTGCTCCCAGAGTGCCGAGCAGCGGTCCGCCGTAGGCCATCACCGCTTCGGCAAAGGCATTTTCCGGCATCTGTTTCATGCCGATATAGGCTCCCACAAAGGGGATGAACATCGGCGCCGTTGCCTTGATGCCCATCATCCGCAGCGCGGCTACATGCCCCATCTCGTGAATAAACAGCAGCGCAACAAACCCGACCGCAAAGGGCCAGCCCCAGAACATGGCATAGGCCCAGATACTGATCAGCATGGTGATAAAAGTTTTGAACTTGCCGATCTGCAGGATTACCGCAAGATATTTAAGTTTGCTGAAAATAAAAACCAGCAGCAGGCCGATTGGTCCGAGCTTGCGCAGCAGGTTCTTTTTTTGGGGCGGTGGGTACACCGGTGGTTCATAGTTATTTGGCAGGTCGTTTTCCGAATCTGACTGGGGATTGTTCATTTTGCTATCCAAGGGACATAACTGTCCGGTTAAGTTTTTTTGTTTCTTAAAACAGATCAAACATCATACTTGATTGGCAGCCCAACTCCCACCTCTTTGATACGAATGATGTGTGACAGGGCGATTGTTAGTTAGCTGCGAGTCATTTTTTCGACCAAATATTTATTGCAGTCAGAAATTGTACAGATATTATTGTTAAAATCAATCGGGTTGTAAAATTGTCACAAAAAATTGAGTTGAGGAGGGGCACAGATGTTCTCTGGATATTTTAGAAGGCAAGTCAGATCGACACCTACAAACTTGGGAAATTTTTTCTGTCTGTTGTTGTGCTGTGGATTATTGGCGGCAGGACAGCCCTGTGCTGCTGAACCGATGTTGCCAAAAGTCTATTCGGAACAGGTTGATATCTGCGGCTGGCTGATGAGCGAAAAGCTTGACGGGGTGCGGGGGCATTGGGACGGTCAGCAATTATCCTCGAAGAATGGTCATCTCCTGAGTCCACCACAGGAGTTTATCCGTGATCTTCCAGATTTTCCGATTGAAGGGGAACTTTGGGGCGGACGTGGCACATTTGAGCAGACGGTGGCCATTATCAAACGTAAGGAGTCACATGACGGCTGGCTACAGCTTAAATTTGCCATTTTCGATGTTCCGAACGCTCCCGGCGGATTTACACAACGGCTTAAAACGGTACAGAACTGGTTTGACGTACATCCATCCAGCTATGCTTTTGTCATCCTGCAAACCCCAGTTCAGGACAGCGAGCATCTGCAACAGGAATTGCAGCGCATTGAATCTCTTGGCGGTGAAGGGCTGATTGTGCGCAAGCCTGATGCACACTATATTTCCGGCCGCAGTATGGAGATCCTCAAGGTCAAGAATTATCAGGATGCTGAGGCGGTGGTTGTTGCACACCTTTCTGGGAAGGGACGGAATGAAGGTCGTCTCGGTTCCCTACTGGTGGAACTGGACGATGGGATGCAGTTTCGAATTGGCACAGGGTTCAGTGACGCAGAGCGTGGAAATCCACCAGCGGTAGGGGAGGTGATTACCTTCAAATATTATGGGAAATATCAATCAGGGATTCCAAAATTCCCATCATTTTTACGAGTTAGACAGGATAAGGCGTTGTAGCCTATGGTCTACTGTTAATCCTTCTCCCTTTTGCACTAGTAGTCCTGCTGCAGGCAGGGAACAGCGCAGCAGGTTTAAATCAACTCTTCTTCCCCAGATATGCTTCCTGAACTCTTTCTGATGCCAATAACTCTGCCGAAGTGCCTGAAAACCCAATTTTCCCAACATCAAGGACATAACCACGGTCAGCAAGCTTGAGTGCTGCTTTGGCGTTTTGTTCTACCAGCAATACCGTTACCCCTTCGCTGGCAATCTGTTTAATCTGTTTAAAGATTGCCTTTACCAAAATCGGGGCAATCCCCAATGAGGGTTCATCAAGGAGCAACATTTCTGGATTACTCATCAACGACCGGCCAATTGCGAGCATCTGTTGTTCGCCACCAGAAAGAGTACCTGCCAACTGTTTGCGCCGTTCTTCGAGGCGGGGGAAGAGTTCATATACCCATTTCAGCGTCTTCTTATCCAGTTTTTTTTGTGAAAAGGCGCCAAGCATCAAGTTTTCTTCAACCGTCAGAATGCCAAAAACCCGTCGACCTTCTGGGGACTGGCTGATTCCTAGTCCGACGATTTTGTGCGGTGGCAACTTGGTCAGTTCTTCACCTTTAAATTTGATCGAACCTGCCTTGGCTTTATGCAGTTGACTGATGGTGCGCATAGTGGTGGTTTTTCCTGCACCATTAGCACCGAGAATGGTAACGATTTCACCTTTGTGAACTTCCAGAGAGATCCCTTTAATAGCATCGATACTGCCGTAGGCAACTTCCAGATCTTTTATCTCAAATAGCGGGCTATCACTCATCGTCGTCCTCACTTCCCAGATAGGCTTCAATAACCGCCGGGTTTTTCTGAATCTCTGCAGGGGTGCCTTCGGCAATTTTTTTACCAAAATTTATTACCGTCAGATAATCGGTAAGTTCCATTACCATGTCCATATCATGTTCAATCAGTAGAACAGTGACCCCCTTATCACGGATTTTAAATATGGTTTCCAGCAACTCGAGGGTTTCTTTGTCGTTCAAGCCCGCAGCCGGTTCATCCAAGATCAATAGGGTCGGTTCAACCGCCATTGCCCGTGCCATTTCGACTCGACGCTGAATTCCATAAGGGAGCGATCCCGTTGGGGTAGCAGCAAACTCACCTAAATTGAAAAAATCGAGTTGCTCTTCAACCTTATGCCAATTTGCCAATTCATCACGTCTGGATGCGGGGGTGTGAATGATACCGTGCCACCAACTCTGCATACTTTTGATATGGCGACCACTCATAATATTTTCGGCAACCGACATCTGACTGAATAGCCGGATGGTTTGAAAGGTACGGACGATACCACGATCGACAATTTGGTAAGGGGTCAAGCCACGGATCTCTTCATTGCGCCATTTAACCGAGCCTTCTTCAGATTGATAGATGCCGGTGATGCAGTTAAATACGGTGGTTTTGCCCGCCCCATTAGGGCCGATAATGCCGTAAATTTGCCCATCTTCAACGTTAAAGGAAAGATCATCGACAGCTGTTAGTCCGCCAAAACGTTTGGTTACATTTGTCAGGATCAACTCATTATGCGCCATGATCAGTGTCCTTGATTAGAAACTTGGGAATTTTTCCAAAAGAAGCTGGCCAGATACCGTGCGGGCGCAAGATCATCGTCAGAATCATAGCAAAGCCAAACACAAAATAGCGCCAAGTAGAAAATTCCCGGAATATTTCGGGGAGAATAAACATGACAAAGACCCCGAGGAAAATTCCCGGAATCGATGATCCACCTACCAGTACGATACTAAAGAACAACACCGACTGCATAAAGTTGAAGGCTTCGGGGCTGACGGCAGAATACTGGGTAGCGAAAACGGTTCCGGCAAGTCCGGCTAAGCCAGCCCCAAGGCCAAAAGCGAAGATCTTGTAGGTGCGGGTGTTAATACCGATACTTTCGGACGCCAGCGAATCTTCCCGTAGGTAATGTAGTGCCCGCCCGGCTTTACTTTTTTCAAGATTTCTCATTACTGCCAAGGTTACCAACATGGCAATAAAGGCAAAGTAGTAGGTTGAAAGTTGACTGGTCAACTGCCAACCGAACAGATTCAAACCATCGAGTCCAAAGATCCCGTTAGGGCCACCAGTTACGCCACCCAGGTTGTTTTGTAGGACTTGAATAAAAACGATATTGATGCCGATGGTAACTACCAGAAGATAATCGCCACGCAGGTGGACTATTGGTCCGGCAAATATGATTCCGAAAAGAGCGGGTACTAACACTGCGACTGGAATAGTAGCTAAAATCGGCCAACCATACTGGGAATTTAGAATCGCAGTTATGTAGGCACCCATCCCAAAAAAGAGGGCGTGCCCCATGTTGAACATGCCCGCTTTACCGAGAACGATATCTTCTGACAGGGCAACTACCGAAAAAATCAGAAAAGTGATAGCAATCGCCTGCCAGCGGGGATCAAGTAAGTTGGGTAATATCAGCAGAACAACGAGAAAGATAGGTAACCCGTAGCGTTTTAGAATATTCATCAGACTTTCTCCGCAACTCGCTCACCAAGCAAACCGGTGGGACGGACAATCAATATCAAAATCAGCAGGATAAAAGTGAAAGCATCGGCCCAGGTACTGGAAACATAACCAGCAATAAACGCTTGGAACAGACCCAGCAACATGCCGCCGAGCATGGCACCGGGGATGTTGCCAATACCACCCAGAATTGCAGCAATAAAAGCATATAGACCGTACTGCCAACCCATATTGAAAGTGATGCCACGGTAATAGAGCCCGATAAATAAACCGCCAACGGCACCTAGCGATGAGCCGATAATAAAGATTATTGCGATAATCTTGTTAACATTGATGCCCATCAGGCGAGCGGCATCCTGGTCGATAGCGCTAGCTCGAATGGCTGCTCCCATGCGGGTTTTTTCAACGAAAAGGTAGAGGGCAACCATCAGAGCCAATGATAAGGTCAGGATGAGGACTTGAATCAAACTGATAACCACACCGTTAATTTCCCAGGAGATATTGGGAATCAGCTCGGGGAAGATCCGCATCTGTGGTCCCCAGATCAGCATGATGCCATTCTGAATCATCAAGCTTGCTCCCAGCGCTGAAACTACTGCCGATAATCGTGGCGCTTCGCGTAGTGGTCGATAAGCGAGGCGTTCGAGGATGATGCCGACACCGGCCATGACAACTGCTGCGAGGAAAAAAATAGCAACTACGGCTACCAGTGAAGTGGCTTGTCCCATAACTTGCGTATAGATGGTCAAACCGACGAAGGCGGAGGCGGCAACCATGTCACCATGGGCGAAGTTGATCAACCTCATTACCCCGTAAACCATGGTGTAGCCAAGGGCAACCAAGGCAAAGATGCTGCCGATGGTTAATCCGTTTGCCAGTTGCTGAAAAAATATATCCATAAGTAAACTCCGGTGTGGGTAAATAAACTGCCATGCAGAAGCCAGGAGACGACAATTACAGCGTCATCTGCTCGCATCTGCCGGCATTTTGAGATAAAAAAAGGGCGGGAGATATATACCTCCCCCGCCCTTAGGTAGATCAGGAGTTCTTACTGCGCATATTCGTTAGAATAAGAGCCATCTGCCGTAATTCTCTTAACGACGTAAGCACCACCCTTGCGGTTACCATCGGCAGCAAAAGAGATCTGCCCGGTAATACCATCAAGAGGCTTATCCATGTTGTGAAGATAGTCAGCCGCTTTTTTGGTATCGAAGCTCTGATTGTGTTCCATGGCATGGATAATTGCACGCATGCCATCAATGTTCATCAGACCCCAGATTGATGGGGGCATGGAGCCGAATTTTTTCTGGTAATCGGCGATGAAGGTTTTAGCAATTGGGTAGGGGAGAACATCTGGTGATGGTACGTTTATGATAAAAGCACCCTCAGCATTTGAACCAGCCAGTTTAACGAAATCTGGGTTGTCATTAGCATCGCCACCGATGAAGTCAGCGTTGATTTTCAGAGCTTTCTGTTGTGACCGCAGTTGACCACCATCACTATAGTAACCAGCAAAGAAAATCACATCAGGCTTTTTTGATTTAATGTTGGTTAGTACGGGAGTGAAGTTTTGTGCACCAGCTTTGATTTTTGCGTAAGTAACGACGTTGCCACCAGCTTTTTTAATTTCAGCAACAGTTGCTTCGGCTAGACCGGCTGCATAACTGGAGAAATCTGAGATAACTGCAATACGCTGGTATTTTTTGACATTAACCATGTAACTGGCAGCAAAGGCAGCTTCGGCACTATTGGGGAAAGAGTTACGCAAGAATGTCCAGTAACCGTGCTCGGTCAAACTGTCGGCAGTACCATCAGAAGTTTGCAATACGCCAGCCTTAAAATAGGTTTTCTGAGCTGCTTCGGCACAAGTGGAAGTGTAGGAGCCAACCACCATAGAAACGCCCTTGTTGACTAGATCCTTGGCGCAGATTGCTGCGGCCATTGCAGTCCCTTGATCGTCGCAAGCGATAACTTCAATCTGCTTGCCCATCACGCCACCTTTAGCGTTGATTTGCTCCGCCATCAAGCGGACACCGTTCTCGATCCCTTGACCTTCATTAGCATAGCTACCAGTAATTGGTGCTTGTACCCCAACTTTGAGGGTATCGGCCCAAGACAGGCCTGCCATCATCGAGATAGCGCAGAGAGTTAATAGCATGTTACGGATTGTTCTTTTCATGTGTTCCTCCTAGTTGATTGTTGAAAACAATGTTTTACAAAAACTACCTGTGACAGCTTGTCCGGTCAATCAAATTGTTGGACTTTGATGCCGCCAGTTAATGGCATAAAAAGTAATCAGTGCTTATTGATACCCAATAGTTGTTTCAAAGCATGCTTGGCAATGGTTGGGTTTTCTTTGAGGCGGCGTTTAGAATAGGGGAGCCAGTCTTCGCCGTAGGGGACATAAATGCGTAATCTATGTCCAGCCGCCAGAATGATTTCACGTAGCTCTTCGTCTACTCCGAGCAACATTTGGAATTCGTATTGGTGGGGTTTGAGATCCAATTCACGAATTAGTTTCATCGCTTCAAATATCAATAGTTCGTCATGGGTGGCAATTCCAACATAGGCGCCCTGTTTAAAGAGTAGTTCCAGTGCTGCCATGAAATTGCCATTGACTGCCTGGGGATTTTTCCAGGCATCTTTGCGGGATTCAATATATATCCCCTTGCAGAGGCGATAGTTTTGGGAGCCGTCAGCCAGATCAATAACATCTTGCGGTGTGCGGCGGAGATAACTCTGCAGGGCAGTGCCGACATGGCCGGGGAATTCGTCGCGCAATTTACGGAAAAATTTGAAGGTGACGTCGGTAACCGGAACATCTTCAATATCTATGCGGACGAAATTATCCAGTTTTTTAGCTTCGGCGACCAGTTCATAGATGAGATCAAAACACAGTTCTTCATCGAGTAATAACCCCATTTGGGTTGGTTTGATCGACAGGTTGCTATCAAGCTTTTCCTGCGCAATGGAGCGTAGAATTTCGAGGCCATCATTTTTGAATGCAATCGCTTGATCAAAATCGGTGATGAATTCACCCAAAATATCGATGGTGGTCATCATCCCCTGTCGATTTAAATCTTTGGTGACACGGATGGCGTCAGCCAACTGCGACCCGGCAATATAGCCTTTGGCAAAGGGGCTGACAATCGGTTTTGGTACATACATGATGGTTTTTGAAACTGCGTAATCAAATAGTGACATTTTATGCCTCGCTCGGAATGAGATGGATCTGGTTGAAAACCCTCCCGGCAGTTATGCCGAGAGGGGGTATTGTCCTATTCCTCATCCATAAAGGGATATTCAAATGTCTGCGGTGGCACGAAGTTTTCTTTGATTGCGCGTACCGAAGCCCAGCGCATCAAATTCTGTTTACTGCCAGCTTTGTCATTGGTACCTGAGGCTCGACCACCACCGAAAGGTTGTTGCCCAACAACGGCACCGGTTGGTTTGTCGTTGATGTAGAAGTTACCTGATGCATTCTCGAGTTTCGCCAGGGCGAGACTGATTGCCGGGCGATCTTGCGCAAAAATGGCTCCGGTTAAGCTGTAAGGTGAGGTCTGGTCGCATAATTCCAGGGCTGCTTCGTAGTCGTCATCCTTGTAGCAGTACATCGTCATTACCGGGCCAAAGATTTCTTCTTCCATGGTTTTGAAGTGGGGATTGGTGGTTGTGATGATGGTTGGTTCGATAAAAAAACCTTTACTGTCATCGTAGCCACCACCAATGACAATCTCAGCATCCTTGGCCGCAGCTGCGTAATCAATGTATTCAGTGATAGTTTTGAATGCCCCTTTGTCGATAACGGCATTAAAGAAATTACCAAAATCGCTGACGTCACCCATTTTGATTCGCCCGGTTTGGGCTTTGAGCTCTGCCATGACCGGGTTCCAGAGTGATTCGGGGATATAGGCACGGGAGGCAGCGGAACATTTTTGTCCCTGATACTCAAAAGCACCACGTACTATTCCGGTTGCGAGGGCTTTAACATCGGCAGAGGCATGGGCAAAGACAAAATCTTTACCGCCAGTTTCGCCAACAATGCGGGGGTAGGTTTTATATTTGTCTTCAGCAATGTTGGTGCCGATTTGTTTCCACATACTCTGAAATACCGGGGTGCTGCCAGTGAAATGGATGCCGTTAAAATCGGGGCTGTCGAGACAGACATTACCGACATCACTGCCGGAACCAGGCACAAAGTTGATAACGCCATCGGGTAACCCTGCTTCTTGAAGCAGTTTCATGAAGTAGTAAGGGGCATATACTGCTGACGATGCCGGTTTCCAGACCACCGTATTGCCCATAATGGCTGGTGCTGTGGGTAGATTGCCGGCAATTGCGGTGAAGTTAAACGGCGCAACGGCAAAGACAAACCCTTCCAGCGGGCGATGCTGAACATAGTTCCAAATCGGTGAAGGAGAGTGAAGGGGTTGATCCGCATAGATTTCCTGCGCAAAGTAAACATTGAAACGCAAAAAATCGATCAGCTCACAAGCGGCATCGATCTCAGCTTGAAAGGGACTTTTGCTGATATTGAGCATGGTAGCCGCATTGATCAGGAATCGGTACGGCCCTGCCAGCAAATCCGCTGCTTTCAGAAAGATTGAAGCTCGTTCTTCCCAGCGCAGACCTTGTCACACCGGTTTAGCAGCCATAGCGGCATCAATTGCCATTTGGACCTCTTTGGCACCGGCCTTATGGTAACTGCCCAGTTCAATTGAATGATCATGAGGGCAGGCAATTTTAGCCAGATTGCCGGTACGAATTTCCTTACCGCCAATAATCAGGGGAACCTCAATTTGTTTGGATTTCAGTTCTGCCAGAGTATCTTTTATTTTTTGCCGTTCGGGAGTGCCGGGGGCGTATGAAAGAACTGGTTCATTTTGGGGGAAAGGTATTTTTATCGCTGCATTATTTAGAACTGACATTGAATTCTCCTTGTATCTTACGTAGGTGTAATGTTTGTCGTATTGAACTTTGACGGTTCTTAACTATAGCAACAGAAATGCCAAACCCTGTTTTAATGGCTAGAACGTTTAAATTTTGATCTGTAAGTACCGGATAAATCGATAGAAAAAAATATTTTAAAAATGATTAAGAATTGGTTTTGAGAGATGTTAGTGGCATGGAGAGTCGATTTGCTTTGCTATTATGCAATTGCGCATAGTGACGGTTGGCGGGATAAAATCATTTTAAGCCGTATTTTTTTAATTTTCGGGCAATGGTTGACTGATTAACCTTAAGGGCGGCGGCAATTTCGGTTTGATTGCAGTATTGTGCCAGCGCCTTTT
>DAOWKG010000167.1 GCA_030639985.1 Desulfuromonadaceae bacterium | reverse complement strand
TACCAACTGCACCAGCGCTTCATCACCGGGAGCGAGTTCATCACGATCCAGGAGAACTACCTTGGCAACACTGCGGCCGGTACCTAGATGTAGATGTACCGGCTTACGAAATTTAATCGCACGGGGAGCATCTTCAAGCAGTTGCAAGCGAACATCAATCCGCTCACTGGCCCGAAACAACCCCGGCGTACCGATAATCGAACCTCGGGGCACCTGTTCACGAGTCACCCCGGAAAGGTTCAATGCGGCCCGCTGTCCGGCAACCACTTCGGTAACCGATTTATCGTGTGCCTGGATCTCACGTACTCTGGCACTGATAGCAGCAGGTAAAATCTCCAGGGTATCGCCAGTTTTAATCTTGCCACTGTTCAGGGTTCCGGTTATCACGGTGCCAAAACCACTGATACTGAAACAACGATCAACCGGTAAACGCACCGCTCCACTCGCATCACGCAGGGGGACGTGACGTAGTTGTTCACGAATAGTTTCCATCAGATCGGGCAAACCTTCACCAGTTAAGGCGGAAACACGACAACAAGGAGCTTTTTCGAGGAAGGTTCCAGCAACCTGATCACGAATCTCTTCTTCAACGATATCGAGCCAGTCGGGCTCGACCAGATCTGTTTTGGAGAGAACCAGAATGCCGTTTTTAAGTTGCAACAGTTCCATGATCTGTAAATGCTCACGGGTCTGCGGCATCACCCCTTCATTGGCATCGATCACCAATAAAACCAGATCAATACCGGCAATACCGCTGAGCATCTGTGGAATAAACTTTTCGTGACCGGGGACATCGACCACCCCGGCAATCTGGCCGCCCCCTAAATCGAGCGGAGCAAACCCGAGTTCAATTGAAATACCACGCTTCTGTTCTTCTCCCAGGCGGTCAGTTTCTACCCCGGTCAGGGCTCTGATTAAAGCAGACTTACCGTGATCAACATGACCGGCAGTACCAATGATATAATGCCCAAGTTCTGCCACTATTTAACCCTCAGTTTTCAGCACAGCAATCAATATTTGCGCCAGCAACGCCTCTTCATCGGCAAACACCGCACGTAAATTAACCAGTAAACGATCGTTATGTACTCTGGTTACTACCGCTGGAGAATAGGTGCGCAACCGTTTTGCCAGATCAGCAGTACTCCCGGAGTGGGGATTTATCGCAACTGCCCAATCTGCCAATTCTGTCAATGGCATCGCCCCGCCACCGACTCGAGAGGCGTCCGCAACCAACTCTATATCTGCCGCTAATGCTGCGGAATCGAGCTGTTCAAATAATTTTTGGCACCGCTGCTGCTGTTGCTCCGGCGCAGCAGTAAACATATTCAGCACCGGGATCTCCTGTAATGCCTGTTCTGGTTGCAAATAAAGTCGCAAGGTCGATTCCAGTGCCGCCAGGGTCAGTTTATCGATGCGCAATGCCCGAGCCAATGGATGCTTGCGTAACTTTTCAATCAAATCGGCACGCCCGACAATAATTCCCGCCTGCGGGCCGCCAAGTAATTTATCGCCACTGAAGGTGATAACATCAACACCGGCTTTAACCACTTCTGGAACAGTTGGCTCACGCTCCAAACCATAACCGCTAAGGTCAAGCAATAAACCGCTGCCAAGGTCTTCCATCAGAATCAAATCATTTTCACGTGCCAACGGTAACAACTCAGCTGCAGCAACCTCTTTGGTAAAACCAACAATGCGATAATTGCTGGTATGAACCTTGAGTAACAACGAAGTGTTTTCGTTAATTGCCTGTTGGTAGTCGTGCAGATGAGTACGATTAGATGCTCCAACTTCACGTAAAATCACCCCTCCAGCTTCCATCACCTCAGGAATCCGAAATGCCCCACCGATTTCAACCAGTTCACCGCGCGAAACAATAGCTTCACGCCCTTTACCCAGTGCCGTCAATGCCAACAAAACTGCGCCAGAATTATTGTTAACCACCAAAGCCGCTTCAGCTCCAGTCAATTGGGTCAACAAGCTCTCTACATGACTGTAACGTTCCCCCCGGCAGCCATTGTCCAATTCAAATTCGAGATTTGAATAGCCAGCGGCAACATTATTGATGGCACGTAGTGATTGGGCAGAAAGGGGTGCCCGCCCCAGGTTGGTATGGAGAAGGGTACCGGTTGCATTGATCACTTTACGCAATGAAGGCTGCAATATTTGTCGACAGTTCAATGCAGCGGTAGCGGCTATATTTGCTGGTTGTAGTCGTTCGGGTGAAATTGTCTCACCAGTTTCAAGAATTTCTTGACGCAAGGAAGCGATCAGTTCCTGAACCGCCTGCGACAAAATCTCGTGTGGCAACTGCTGAGACAAATCTTGTAATGATTTTTCACGTAATACTCGATCAATCGCGGGTAGCGATCGCAGCATATCTTGTCGTTCATTCATAGCCTATCCTCTGACAGAGAAACTGATGAGATATTGTGATTTTGCGGTCGGAAGTTTACCACGAGATTAAATCAATGAACAACCATACAGAAATGTTTTTTATTATTGACACCCCAATCAATGCTTTGTTATAAATCGCGACTGAAATGGGGCTGTAGCTCAGTTGGGAGAGCGTTTGACTGGCAGTCAAAAGGTCCGCGGTTCGATCCCGCGTAGCTCCACCAAAATATTAATAAAAATGGGAACTTAGCGTACTAGCTAGTTCCCATTTTTATTATCTGTAAAGCTTTTTTGGATCTGGCAATAGAATTATGATTCTGGTGGCATTTGCTTCTTTTCCTGCCGCTTCTTTCTCCAGCCGATAAAATGTACCACCGGCCCAGACAGCAAGTACGCCATACCGATCAAAAATAACATTATTTGTGGATTGGAAACAATCACCACCAGCAATATTATTGCTACAACCAAGGTTGTAAATGGCTGCCGTTTAAACAGATCAGGATCTTTAAGCGATACATACTTGATATTACTGACCAGTAAAAAAGCTAATAAAAATACCAGCAAAACCATTGAAACCATCTTGATCGTACCGGTACCACCCAATTCATAAAACAACAGGACACAGGTAGCAACAATACAAGCAGCAGCCGGTATCGGCATCCCGATAAACCGTTTTGACTCTACCGTTGAAACCTGTACGTTAAATCTAGCCAGCCGCAAAGCACCGCAGATAACATAGAGAAATGCTGCCAGCCAACCCCACTTGCCAAAAGGTCTTAACGCCCAGACATAGAGGAGAACTCCTGGAGCGACCCCAAAAGAAATAACGTCAGCCAGGGAATCGAGTTCAACGCCAAACTTACTACTGGTACCAGTCAGTCTGGCAACTTTGCCATCCAAACCATCAAAGATAGCCGCCAACAGAATGAACCAGGCCGCCGTTTCAAAATTACCATCGGTGGTCGCGATGATACTGTAGAATCCGGCAAAAATTCCCGCCGCAGTAATCAAATTTGGAAGAACATAAACCCCTTTGCGCAGGTTCTCCCGCTTCTCATTTCTCAGGCAATCGTTATCGATCAAGACAATGTCCCCAACACGGTTTCACCAGCAACGGTACGCTCACCAATAGTAATCGTCACCTCACTGTTTTTTGGAAAATAAATATCTACTCGAGAACCAAAACGAATCAGGCCAAAGCGAGTCCCCCGTTGCAGCAAATCGCCAATAACCGGATAGGTAACAATTCTTCGTGCTATCAACCCAGCGATCTGCACAAACAGGATCCGTGAACCCTTGTCGGTCTCAATAAGTATCCCAGCTTGTTCGTTAACAGCACTGGCTTTATCGTAAGAGGCATTAAGGAACTGCCCCTTGTTATAGTACATGTCAACCACTTTACCATCATACGGTACCCAGTTAACGTGGACATTAAACACCGACATAAAAATGCTGACTTTGGTAACCCGCTCCTTAAAGTAACGTTCCTCTTCCACCTCACCAACAAAAATAACTTTGCCGTCAGCGGGAGCAATAACCAGATTTTCACCAGCAGGAGTGACCCGTTCGGGATTACGGAAAAAATAGACGCTAAACAGAGTTAGCAGTAACAGCAAAACGGTAAGAAATACCCAGCCTAAAATGGCAAAGACCAAAGTGATAAAACCAAATAGGGCAATAAATGGATAACCCTCGCTGGCAATCAGTTGATTATTATTTTTCATACTAACTCCTCGATTATGAATTAACCAGCTACACCCTTGGCACCACGTCCGATCGCAACCGGACCGGAGCGAACTACCTCTTTAATGCCCATGGGGCGCAACAGTTCCAGAATACCATCAATTTTTGCCGGAGCCCCAGTAATTTCAATTGTATAAGATTTGGGGGTAACATCAATAACTTTGGCACGAAAGATATCAACAATCCGTAATGCTTCTGCCCGACTTTCAGAATCGGTTGAAACTTTGATCATGGCAAGTTCACGTTGCAGAAATTCGCAACCGGTAAAATCGACTACCTTGATAGTAGAAATCAATTTATTCAGTTGCTTGTTTATCTGCTCCAGAATTCGCTCGTCTCCCCGGGTCACCAGAGTCATCCGGGAAAGTTCAGGATCCATCGTTGGCGCTACCGAGAGGCTCTCAATATTAAAACCACGTCCCGAAAATAATCCAGAAATACGTGAAAGAACCCCGAATTCGTTCTCCACCAGAACCGAAATTGTATGCTTCATCTATTTATCCTCCCGACCTATTAACTGGTCGCTTAATCATATATTAAGGCTAACTACAACCAATTCAACCAACAAAGCCCTCGCGAGATCACCGAAAAACTATGATGCCAATACCATCTCATGAATAGCCTTGCCAGCTGGAACCATTGGCAGAACGTTTTCTTCCCGCGAAACATTAAAATTCATCAGCACCGGTCCGGGAGTTTCCAAAGCTTGCTTGATAATGGTTTCAACCTCATCGACTTTTGAAGTCTGCAATCCGGTTGCACCATATGCTTCAGCCAATTTGATAAAATCAATCGGCAGCTCCATAACAGTTGAACTGTAACGTTTTTCAAAAAACATCTGTTGCCACTGCCGCACCATTCCCAAATAATTATTATTGAGAATTGCAATTTTAACCGGCAATTGGTACTGCACCAAGGTTGCCAACTCCTGTGAATTCATCTGAAATGAACCATCTCCAGAGATATCAACAACCTGCCGTTCAGGATATGCTACCTGAGCCCCCAATGCCGCAGGAAGACCAAACCCCATAGTCCCCAAACCACCAGAAGTTACAAAGGTTTTGGGCTGACGGAAAGTGAAGAACTGCGCTGCCCACATCTGATGTTGCCCAACTTCGGTGGTGATAATGACATCATCGTTAGTCAGTTCACTAAGTTTTTCGATAACATATTGTGGTTTGATAACCGATTTAGTATGCCGGTAAGTCATCGGATGGCGCTCTTTCCACTCAACAATCATCGACCGCCACTCTTCGGTTGCCTCAACCAGATCTTCAACCAGTTCCGGTTTTTGAGTCAGGCAGCCATGCAGCTTACTCAATACATCTTTCAGGTCGCCAACTATCGGCAAATCTACTTCGACATTTTTTCTGATTGTGGTCGGATCAATATCGACATGGATAACTTTTGCTTTTTCGGCAAAACTGTCGATCCTGCCGGTAACCCGATCATCAAATCTGGAACCGACCGCAATTAGCAAGTCACACTCAGTAACGGCCATGTTTGCATAAAAAGTTCCATGCATTCCCAGCATCCCCATTGCCAATGGATGCCGTTGTGGAAATGCGGCCATCGCCATCAGGGTGGTTGTAACCGGTATTTTGGTTTGTTCGACCAACTTAAGCAGTTCAGCATCTGCAGCAGCCAGATTTACACCGCCACCGACATAAAGAACCGGTCGCTTGGCCTTGAGAATCATATCTACCGCTTTTTCAATCTGGCGGATACTGCCGCTGTAAGTAGGTTTATAACCACGCAGACTGACACTCTCAGGATAATTGAATGCCGTTTTAGCAACCTGAACATCCTTGGGCAGATCGACCAACACCGGCCCAGGTCGTCCAGTTCTAGCGATATAAAATGCCTCTTTAATCGTCTTGGCTAAATCGCGCACATCCTTAACCAAAAAATTATGCTTAGTACAAGGGCGAGTAATCCCGCACATGTCTGCTTCCTGGAAGGCATCATTACCAATCAATGGGGTTGGCACCTGACCCGTTATGATCACCATCGGGATAGAATCCATATATGCCGTTGCAATCCCCGTTACGGTGTTTGTAGCACCAGGTCCGCTGGTAGCAAGAGCCACCCCGACCTTACCGGTACACCGAGAATAACCATCAGCAGCATGAACCGCTGCCTGCTCGTGACGGGTCAATATGTGATTTATGGATGATTCGTACAGATCATCATAAATATTTATAACTGCTCCACCGGGATAACCAAAAAGGGTATCAACCCCTTCTTGCTTTAGAGATTCAAGTAAAATTTGTGAACCGGTCAATTCCATTAGTCACTCCTCGTTGTTACAGTTTTCTATCGTAAAAAATTATAAAGAAAGTAGTTAAAAGCACCTTTTAGATACAGCAAAGGGCTTAAGCATTCGCTTAAACCCTTTGCTGTATCTAAAACTTCCCGTTGTTACAAAACGGGGTCAGGTGGTAACTAGTTGGATAATTTTTTCCATTTCATCCCGCCCGGCTAATTTCATTTTTTTAACTTTATTCTTATCAACTTCTTCATCCGACGACAAAATACCCTTTTTATCATACTCAGATAGTTGTTTTTCGAACAAACTATGTTCTTCATAGAGCATGCGAAATCGGGGGTTAGTCTCGGTAAGGTTCTGCAAAAGGGTCTGATCAATGTCCATTGGCACCTCCACGCATGAAAAAGATTCACGACAATAAAATTCTGTCCATAAAATAACCAAATTGGCTCAACATTGTCAACAATTAACCCATTTGACGGTTACTTTGCCAAGATATTATTGCCAACTATTTTTTAAGGTTTAATTCAGCATCTGATGGGCGAATATAAGTCGGAACTATATCCCCGGCAGTGACGGCCAAACCTTGCTGCCATGCTTGTAGTGCCAGCCAGGCGACTGGTGCCGCCCGCAATTGATGCGCGGTAGCGACCGGAAGCATAGCGCCATCTGCCAAAATCTCGGATATCATATTACGATAAAGGGGTACTCCATCGCCAACTAAGGCGACCTTTTTCGGCAACTCTGCCAGTAATCGCTCTGGCGGTAAAACCGTGGGACTACTGATCGCAACCGGGCCAGCGTCACAATGCCACTCAAATAGCTGACTATAGACCTCTTTTTTACGGGCATCGAGAAATGCACAAATCGGCAGGGATGCCAGGGGTAAGTTCATCGCTATTGTTTGCAATGAAGAAACCGGTACTACCGGTTTACCCAACACCTGAGCTAACCCTTTAATAGTAGCTATTCCAATTCGCAATCCGGTAAAAGAACCAGGTCCGGTCACTACCGCCAAAAGATCGAGATCAGCAAGTTTCCAGCCAGCTTCATTCAGTAACATATCGATCTGCGACAACAGCTTTTCACTATGCGTGCTGCGTACATTTAATAGTGATTCAGCCACCAAACACTCATCGCGACACAGGGCAATACTGCCAGTAGCAGAAGAGCTGTCAAGGGCAAGAATTTTCATCTCTGTTGCCACTTTCATCAACCCCACAACCTGACGATATCGTTATAAAACGCTACCACCATCAACAACAGCAGCATCGCCATACCAACTTGCTGTGACATCTCCCGAATCCGGATCGATACCGGTCTACGGATAATCAACTCAATGAGGTAAAAAAGGATATGGCCACCATCCAATATGGGAATCGGCAGCAGATTAAGAATCCCCAACTGGATGGAAATGAACGCCAACACCGATAAAATCGCCGAGATATCGGTCTGCACTGCCTGACCGGCAATTTGCACAACCGTTATCGGACCACCGATATTTTTGGTTGATACATTTCCGGTGACCAACTTCTGAACGAAAATAACCGTCATTTCGATCAATTCCCAGGTGCGTGATGCCCCTTCACCAATCGCAGCGACAAAACCAAAACGCTTCAACTCAGAGCTATAAGCCGGAGCAATCCCAAGCAGATAAGCACCGTTATCCCCGGTTTGTTTGGGAATCAGTTCGACTTCCAACAGTTCTCCACCACGCTCAATTTGCACCGCAACCGCTTGATCACCAATCTTCTGGATAACCCCTTTAAGGTCATACCATGATACAATTGGATAAGTACCGATCTTGACGATCAGGTCTCCCTCCTGAATCCCGGCAGCAGCAGCCGGCATATTAGCAGCAAGACCACCGATACGGGCTTCCTGACCAGGGAGAAATCCCAGCGCTTGCATCCCCTGCAAACTGTCGTTATCGGCAGCAATCTCTAATTGTAATTGCCTACCAGCACGTTCGACGGTAAAAAGAAGCGCATCACCAGCTTGAGAAATAAAACTCTTATTGGCATCGTTCCAATTTACAACCTCCACCTGGTTGACCGCCTGGATACGATCACCTGCAACAAAGCCACTCGTGGCACCATTCGATTCCGGGACGACGTAGCCAATTACTGCCGGCGCCTCCAGATAGGTTGGCATCTGCACCCCAACCATAAAAGACAGGGGCAGAATTAACAGGGGCAACACCAGATTCATTATCGGGCCAGCAGAAACTATCGCCAAACGTTTAGCAACCGATTGTTCGGCAAAAGATCGCAACTTTTCTGCGGCGGTAAGCTCAATATCTTCCCCTTGCTCACCAGTCCCCTCTCCCAACATTTGCACATAGCCGCCCAGCGGGATCGCACAAACCTGATATTCGGTTTCTCCATGGATATGGGATGCCAATTTAGGGCCAAAACCGAGAGAAAACTTCAGCACCTTAACTCCGCACCATTTGGCGATGGCAAAGTGTCCCAATTCGTGGATAAAAACCAACACCCCCAACATCAGAATGCCGGATATAATCGTCATCATACTACTCCTTCATTAATCAACTCACGTGCCGCCTGCCTGCCCCAGAGATCAGCACGCAAGGCTCTATCGACCGAGGTAAGCTCTTCTTGCTGATGCTTTGCCATTACCCTATCAATCACCTTTGGAATCCCCAAAAAACTTAGCTGCTGATTTAAAAACGCCTCAACTGCAATCTCATTAGCTGCATTCATAACTGCCGGTACCGTTCCCCCCATTGCCAAGGCATCGTAAGCCAGTTGCAAACAAGGGAAGCGCTCCACATCGGGAGGAGAAAATGATAATTGTCCCAGCTTACACAAATCCAGCTGGGGCAACTCTAATGGTAACCGTTCGGGCCACGACAGAGCATAAGCGATGGGGGTTTTCATATCAGGAATCCCCAATTGTGCCATAACTGCACCGTCCCGATACTCAACCAGGGAATGGATAATACTTTCAGGATGGATATGGACATCGATCATAGTGCCGGGGAAATCAAATAACCAGCGGGCTTCAATCACCTCCAGCCCCTTATTCATCATCGTTGCCGAGTCGATAGAAATTTTTCTACCCATTTCCCAGTTCGGATGTGCAAGGGCATCTGCTGGAGTAATATTTTCAAACTGCTCGGCACGATACCGCCGAAACGGCCCCCCCGAAGCGGTCAACAACAAGCGCCTTACATCCTCACGCCGTTGGCCAGCAAGAGATTGATAAATAGCCGAATGTTCACTGTCTACCGGAATCAGATTAACTTTTTGTTTAGCAACCTCTGCCATAACCAAACTACCAGCGGTAACCAGGGTTTCTTTATTGGCCAGAGCAATATCTTTTCCCGCCTTGATCGCTGCCATTGTCGGCACCAGCCCTGCGGCACCAACCACTGCCGCAACGACCATTTCCGCTTCGGCGACCGTAGCACAAGCAATCATCCCCTCGATGCCACAACCAATTTCGACGTCAAAACCATTAAGTCGCTGCTGCAACTTATCGGCAGCAGATGCCGCAACTACAGCAACTATACGAGGCTTAAATTGCTCAATCTGCTGTTGCAACAACTCAATGTTATTACCAGCAGTTAAAGCAACCACCTGATAGCGTTCTGGAAAAGCGGCTACTATCTCAAGAGTACTTACTCCGATCGACCCGGTCGAACCAAGAACAGCGATTTTCTTCAACAATTCCCTCAACCTCCGTAAAAATAGCGGGCGATATAGTAAGTAATCGGAAAGGCAAACAAGAGGCTGTCGAGACGATCAAGCATCCCCCCATGACCGGGGATGATAGTGCCTGAATCTTTAACCTGACAAGCTCGTTTCAATAGCGACTCAAATAAATCACCAAGTTGTCCCATAACCCCAAGGATCAACCCGATCATGATGGCACCAAAAAAACCGATGCCTGGCATAAATGTAAATTTCACCAGCAATACGGCAAAGACAGCACCAACCAGGCCACCGATGGCTCCCTCAATGGTCTTATTAGGGCTAACCGCAGGGTAAAGCTTATTTTTACCAATTTTACGACCGACAAAATAGGCGCAAGAATCACAAATCATAATTGCTATCAGGGTCATAAATATCCATTGCCGGCCATCGGCCAACAGACGTAACAACATCATATGGCCCAAAAGTAATGGTAGATAAACCAGCCCCAGAATAATCCAGCCCAACCGATGATGAACTGCGGTAATTTCAGGCAATCGAAATAGAAACAACAAAGAGAAGGTCAACACTGCCACAGTAAATAGTGGCAGCAACAAAGCGATATTACCACTATAAAAAACCGGTACAACTACCGCCCCACCAACAGCAGCAAGCAACTGCTCCAATCGATGATCGTTGCCCAGTCCCATCCGGTTAAATTCGCGCAGACTTAAAAACAACACCAAAGTCAGAAAAACCGAAAAAACTGCTGGATTAGCATATCCAAGCAGCAAGATAAGACAGGGTAAAGCGATAGCAGCGGTGATAATTCGTTGTTTGATTGTTACTCTCCTGTTAGTCAAAATGAAGCAAAGGGGTCGATCACGTCAAGATGACAGCTATTATTCATTACTCCTCAAGTTGTTCATTGGTAAGGCCAAATCGACGCTGGCGACACATATATACGTCAATAGCATTACCAAGCTCCACTGCGCCGAAATCTGGCCAGAGAACGTCGGTAAAATATAACTCTGAGTAGGCGGTCTGCCACAACAAAAAGTTACTGATCCGAACTTCACCACTGGTACGTATCAGCAAATCGGGATCGGGGAATTCTGAGGTATCGAGAAACGTTGCAAACTTTTCATTATTCAGCTGATTGATGTCTAATTCACCAGCTATTGCACGCTGTGCCATCTGCTTGGCGGCGCGCATGATTTCATCCCGGCCACCATATGAAAGGGCCAGAATCAAGGTCATGGTATTCCCTGCCACTGTCTTTTTTTCGGCATCCGCCAATGCCAATTGTACCGATTCTGATAATCGCAAGCGATCACCAATAACTTGCAGTCTAATCCCTTTTGCCACCATTTGTTGCTGTTGAGAAACCAGAAATTGAAGTAACAGTCCCATCAAGGCATCAACTTCAGACTGTGGTCTCCCCCAATTTTCTGAACTGAAGGCAAACAGGCTGAGATAACGGATCTTACGCTTTACGCACTCGTCGACTATCCTGGTGACAGCCTCAGCCCCTTGTTGATGGCCAGCCAATCTCGGCAACTTCCGTTGTTTAGCCCAACGACCATTACCATCCATGATTATAGCCAGATGCTGAAGCGGCGAATCAACTATATCTGTAATGATTTCTGACATCTAAAAATCCAGACAAAATAACCAAAAAATCCAGCTTGTAAAAATAACATGGTTGCAGCTACAACGGCAAGATTTTGCTAGAAGGCGGTCTGACTTTGCGAATCGTAGTAGCTTCTTGTAAAGTCAGACACAACTGAAACCATAAAAAAAGGGCGTTTATCGCAACGCCCTTTCATAAACCAGTCTAAATCAATTCACTTACCGATGGCATCAACCGGACACACTTCAACGCAAGTGAGGCAGTCATTACAATCATCAGTAACCGTATAGATATCTCCCGATTCGACTATGGCACCAAGAGGACAACTTTCCACACAGGTACCACAACCGATACATTCATCGGTAATTTTCAAAGCCATATACAAATCTCCCTAATCTTGAGTTATTTAGACAATTACAACTAACCTACTCGCAAAGGATTAAATTTCCATGACTTCCTGTTCTTTATTTTGCACCACCGTATCTATGACCCCAACAAACTCATCGGTAAGCTGCTGAACCTCTTTTTCACTACGCTTGAGGTCATCTTCGGTGATCTCTTGCTCTTTCTCCAGCATTTTTAGCGTTTCATTGGCATCACGTCGGGCATTACGTACCGAGATCTTGGCATCTTCAGACATCCGTTTGGTGATTTTCACCATTTCCCGACGTCGTTCTTCGGTCAATGCCGGCACCGGTAAGCGGATCAAC
>DAOWKG010000074.1 GCA_030639985.1 Desulfuromonadaceae bacterium | reverse complement strand
GGCCAGGGGATGGTTATCGATGAAGGGGTTCTGGTCGAAATAGTGCGACCCGGTACCGGCGATCCACTTCCTGATGGTGAGGTTGGCGAGGTGGTGGTTACCTGCTTGAATACCGATTACCCCCTTATCCGTTTTGCTACCGGTGATCTTTCTGCCATTCTGCCCGACCCCAGTCCCTGTGGTCGTACTAATCGTCGCATCAAGGGTTGGATGGGACGTGCCGACCAGTCGGCCAAGGTCAAAGGGCTGTTTGTCCATCCCCGTCAGATCGCTGCGGTACTGTCGCGGCATGATGACGCAATCAAAGGTAGACTGGTGCTTAGTCGTAACCCCAGAGGGCTTGACGAAGTTAGCTTCCAGGTCGAGACGGAGACAATAGGTCAGGCCGGTTTGGCTGGTGCACTGATCGACAGTTTTCAGGCGGTAACCAAATTGCGTACTGAGGTCTCCCTGTGCCGACCGGACACCCTGGCTAACGATGGCATAGTAATCGATGACCAGCGACCGATCGATTGTTGATTTTATCGACAAATATAGGATAAAGTTAAAGTCTTTGTTTCGGTTGTAAATTCGAAAAATAACGATTTTTTTGAGGAGAACTACCATGTCTGACATCAATAAACTCGGACTGAAAATTAGTCAGCTTCGAGAAATGCGTAAAATGACTCTGGAGCAACTTGCGGAGCAGAGCCAGTGCCCGGTTGACCTGTTGCGGCAGATTGAAGCCGGCGAACAGATTCCGTCTCTGGCACCATTGATGACTATCGCTCGGGCTCTCGGGGAGCGCCTAGGCACTTTGCTTGATGATGAACCGCACGAGGGGGCACTTCTGGTTCGGGGTGGCCAATCGCAGGATGTGATTCGTTTTTCGGGACACGCAGCTCATGCTGAAGGGAGTAATCTCGCTTTTCATTCCCTCGGCGCCGGTAAAAAAGACCGCAATATGGAGCCGTTTATAATTGATGTTGAGCCCAGTACCGCTGAGGAACCAACTTTGTCAACTCATGAGGGGGAAGAGTTTATCTACGTCCTCGAGGGGCATATTGAAATCAACCATGGCAAGATGGTATATCAACTTGAAGCGGGTGACAGCCTCTATTACGACTCGATCGTTCCGCACAATGTCCATGCCACCGGCAAATCGGCCCGCATTCTTGCGGTAGTCTACGCCCCACTCTAAAGAGAGGTAACAGCGTGCCCTACACAAAGAAGACCATCGGCGCCTATTTAGAGGAGCAGGTCAAGCGAACACCTGACCATGAGTTCATCGTATATCCTGACCGTGATCTAAATTGGTCCTACCGCGCCTTCAATGAGCGGGTTGACCATTTGGCTAAAGGGCTTTTGGCTACCGGCATTGGCAAGGGTGATCACGTTGGTATCTGGGCTTGCAATGTTCCCGACTGGACCACCTTCATGTTTGCCACTGCCAAGATCGGTGCCGTACTGGTCACCATCAACACGCAGTATCGATCATTTGAACTTGAGTATCTTATTAAGCAGGCCGATCTTGCCGCTCTGGTGATCATCGACAGTTTCCGTGACCACAATTATCTGGATACCGTTTACGAGCTGATTCCAGAATTGCGCACCTGCCAGCGCGGCCATCTGCGCAGTGAGAAGTTTCCCGAGCTGCGTTCGGTCATCTATATTGGTCAAGAAAAGCATCGGGGTATCTACAATTCCCGCGAGCTGTTACAGCTCGGTAGCCAGTGTGGCGACGGACGTTACGATAAAGTTAAAGCCTCCCTCGATTGCCACGAGGTGGTCAACATGCAGTACACCTCCGGTACCACTGGGTTCCCGAAGGGGGTTATGCTCAGTCACTACAATATCCTTAACAACGGCTACTATATCGGGGATCGGCAAAAGTTTACCGAAGCTGACCGCCTTTGCCTGCCGGTGCCGCTATTCCACTGCTTCGGCTGTGTTCTTGGCGTAATGGCGGCATTAACCCACGGCTCTACTTTGGTACCGCTGGAGCAGTTTGACCCACTGATGGTGTTAGCGGCAGTGCAGAAAGAAAAATGCACCGCCCTTTACGGCGTACCAACCATGTTTATCGCTGAGCTCGATCATCATATGTTTGACATGTTTGATCTCAGCAGCTTACGTACCGGTATTATGGCGGGTTCACCTTGCCCCGAAGAGACTATGCGGCAAGTGATGGATAAAATGCACTGTACCGATATCACCATCGCCTACGGTCTTACCGAAGCGTCACCAGTTATCACCCAGACCCGTACCGACGATTCCATTGCCCAGCGAACCGGTTCTGTCGGTGCCGCATTGCCGGAGATCGAAGTTAAAATCATCGATCCCGAAACCGGAGATGAGGTCGATCAAGGCACTAGTGGTGAACTCTGCTGCCGTGGTTACAACGTCATGAAGGGTTATTACAACATGCCCGAGCGCAGCGCCGAAGCGATTGATGCCGACGGCTGGTTGCATTCTGGTGATCAAGCCGAAGTCGATGCTGATGGCTATTACCGCATCACCGGTCGGATTAAAGATATGATCATCCGTGGGGGCGAAAATATCTATCCCCGTGAGATCGAAGAATTCCTCTACACTATGGACGGAGTTCTCGATGTTCAAGTAGCGGGAATCCCCGATGAAAAATACGGTGAAGTGGTCGGTGCATTTATCATCCGTAAAGAAGGTGCCGATATTACCGAAGTAGATGTTATCGATTTTACCCGTAATAAGATTGCCCCGTATAAAAAACCTCGGCATGTCTTTTTCCTCGACAGTTATCCTATGACTGCCAGCGGAAAAATCCAGAAATATAAATTACGCGAGTTTGCTTGTGCCGAACTCGACATAGACGTAGCCGTTTTTACTGAGAAGGAAGAAGGAGAACAAACGTGAGCGATAAACCTTCGGTAACTATTCATGCCGATCTATGCAAAGCATGTGGTCTTTGTATTATCCATTGTCCCAAAGATATTTTGCAAGCAACCGACAAAATCAATGAACTGGGTTACCCGATTACTGTGGTTGCCAAAGAGGGTTGCATCGGTTGTGGTAACTGCTATTTAGTCTGCCCTGAGCCGGGTGCCGTTACAGTAGTGCGGCCATAAATTAATTAGCCACTAAGGCTAAATACCAAAAAGGCTTTAACGGAGCGGTGGAGAGAACGCAGAGTTTGGAGAGGAAACCACCATTGATACTTAAGGTTTTCAGGTTCAAAATATGAAAAATCTTGTTTTCTCCCCATCTCTCCGCCTCAGCGTTAAAATGCTTATGTCTTTCTTGGTGTTTTTGTAGGCTTGGTGACTAACGTTTTAGTTTTTATAAATCAACAGGAGAAACTGTTTTGAAGAAATTAGTTAAAGGCAACGAGGCGGTAGTGATCGGTGCTCTGGTTGCCGGTTGTGATGCTTACTATGGCTATCCGATAACCCCGGCGAGTGAAATCGCCCAAGCAGCCAGTGAACATTTTTTGCCCTTGGGTAAAGTCTTTGTCCAGGCCGAATGTGAAGTTGGTGCGGTTAATATGGTTTTTGGTGCATCATCTTCGGGTCAGCGGGTCATGACCGCTAGCTCCGGTCCCGGCGTCAGTTTAAAGATGGAAGGCATCTCCTATCTTGCTGGTGCTCAACTGCCGTGCGTCATAGTCGATGTCCAGCGGGTTGGCCCAGGGCTCGGTAATATCGGTCCCGAGCAGAGCGATTATTTTCAAGTAGTAAAAGGTGGCGGCCATGGCGATTATCGCAACATTGTCCTTGCCCCTTCTTCGGTAGAAGAGACCTACCGGATGACCATCCAGGCGTTTGATCTTGCCGATAAGTGGCGTACACCGGTGTTCATCCTGACCGATGCCACCTTGGGTCAGATGATGGAGCCGATTGATGTTTGCGAAGAACCGATACAGAGAAGCGACAAACCTTGGGCTCTCGATGCCACAGCAGAGACTAACAAAAACTTAGTTACTTCCATCTACCTTGATTTTGATGATATGGAAACTCATATCAATGGACTGCACGAAAAATATCGTCAGATCACCGATACCGAAGCTAGCGCCGAAGTTTATGGTGCTGAGAATCCAGAAATAGTTTTGACCGGCTACGGTATTGTCGGACGGATGTTACGCAGCGTTGTCGATACCTTGAATGAACGTGGCATTGCCGCTGCATTGATTCGTCCCCAAACCCTGTGGCCGTTCCCGAGCAAAATCTATCAGCAAACAGTTAAATCTGGAGTGCCGGTATTGTCGGTTGAATTGAGCCGTGGTCAGTTTATCGAAGATGTCCGTTTGTCGCTGCCACAACATCAGGTAACATGGTATGGCCGGGTTGGTGGTAACCTCCCCGAATTAGGTGAACTGGTAAGTCAGGCAGAAAAGTGCCTTAAGGAGGCGTCCAATGGCTAAAGTATATGAAAAATCATCTGCCTTCTTCGATACCTTCGAACGTAAGCCGAGTATGCAGAAGACCACCCACTATTGTCCCGGTTGTGGACACGGGACTTTAAGTAAAATTATCGCCGACCAACTGACCGAACTCGGGCTACAGGATCAGGCCATCTTTGTCGGCCCCGTTGGTTGTGGCGTGTTTATCTATTATTATTTTGAAAGTGCTGCGGTTTCGTCTGCTCACGGGCGTGCATCAGCGGTTGCAACCGGTGTCAGTCGGGCTAATCCCGACAGTGTTACCATCTCCTATCAGGGCGATGGTGACCTCGCAGCAATCGGTACCAGTAATGCGATCCATGCGGCGAACCGGGGCGAAAATATGATTGTCTTTTTCGTCAATAATAATATCTACGGCATGACCGGTGGGCAGTTGGCACCGACCACTTTGATTGATCAAACTTCAACTACTTCACCTTATGGTCGTAGTGTTCTAAATGATGGTTATCCGCTACGGATGGCTGAGATGATGGCAGGTTTAGAAGCACCAACACTGGTTGCCAGAGTTGGAGTCAATAATCCAAAAAATATCCGTCAAGCGATCAAAGTAATCAAAAAAGGGCTCGAAATCCAGCGTGATAAAAAAGGCTATGCTTTTATCGAGGTGCTTTCCCAGTGCCCGACTAACTGGAAAAAAGACCCAAAAGAAGCGTGCGAATGGATCGATGAGGTAGTTTCTAAACAGTATCCATTTGGGGTATTTAAAGACTTGACCGACGAACGTGGCGCCCAGAAACGCCGGAGCGAACGACCCGAGTTTTCTGCCGTGGCGAAACAACTGGGTTTGGTTGATAATGACGATGACAACAGTACCCAGATCGAAATCGGGTCTGATGCCCTGCAATTCAAGTTTGCCGGATTCGGTGGGCAGGGGGTGCTGTCGCTCGGTATGATGATGGCGCAACTGTCGATGCAACATAATATGGAGGTCACCTGGCTCCCATCCTATGGTCCCGAAATGCGTGGCGGGGTTGCCAACAGTTCGGTGGTAGTGAGCAAGGACGTTATCGGTTCGCCGATCGTCGATTATCCCGATGTCCTGGTTGCTCTGAACCGTCCTTCACTGGAAAAATTTGGTCCAATGGTGCCGGAGAATGGTTTGATCGTTTACAATAGTTCTTTGATCGATCAGGTTCCCGCAAATCTTAAAGGTAAGGTTTATGCCCTGCCTGCAACCGAGCTGGCAACCGAAGCGGGTACCGGTAAGGCTGCCAATGTCGTAGTTTTAGGTTTTATTGCCTGTAAAACTGGTATGTTCAAGCAAGCCGACATTGAAGCCTTTTTGGCTGAAACCTTCAAGAAACCAGCTTTGCTTGAAACCAATATTAAGGCACTTAATGCCGGTTGGCAAGCGGCTGACAATATCTAGCAATAATTTATTTAAATTAAAAAGTTACATGAAAAGCCTCTGATAAATCGGAGGCTTTTTTGTTTGTATTGTTAGGCTGAACTTAAGATTGTCCCCTGCGGGGGTAATTTCTACCATATAGCGAAGGCAGTGCCGTTAGCTAAGTAATTTTATCAAGAATAAAGGTATTTGATTATAGATAAATAAACTTTATAACGTTATACTTTCGCGTTAATGAGTATTGTGAGCGATTTTTTTGGGACGAACTAGGTGACGATGGTTATGGTTTAGGGTGATTTCCTCTGTGGATATGGAGAAGGTGCTGTGATGGTTAAGCTGAGTGATTGTTTAGTAAGGGTAAAGTTTCGCAATGTGTTTCATCTTTTCCTGCTGCCGTTGCTGCTATGTGGCGGGTCTGTTGGCACTTTGCAGGCGGCTGGGCTGGTTGATATTTACCGTAATGCCCAGGAGAATGATCCCTCTTTTAACAGCGCCCATTTTCAGACCCTGGCAATCGAAGAAGGGCGTAAGCAAGCGGTTGCCCTGCTGCTCCCTAAACTGTCTGCTTTTGCCGAATATAAGCACACTGATCAAGATATCGTCAGTAGTGACAACGACGTTTATGGTGCTGGAAATACCGATTTTGACGCCACCTCTTATGGTTTAAAACTTACCCAGCCCATCTTTCATTGGGATTCTATCGTCGGTTTAAAACAGTCGAAAGCAACTTTATTAAAGGGAGGGATTGAGTATGTTCTGGCACAACAGGAATTGGTTGTCAGGGTAGCAGCCCTTTATCTCAAGACCTTGGAGGCTCAGGATCAACTCGATTTTGCCGAAGCGGAGCAGCTTGCAGTTGAAAAACATTTTGAGCTAGCTAGTGGTAGGCACGAGATGGGGTTAATCCCCATTACCGACATGCATGATGCCAAAGCACGACGGGCGACAACGATGGCTGAAACGATTGCCGCACAAAATAATCTGGATGATGCATTTCAGGCGCTTGAGGAGATGACCGGACTAACCGTTGCCGATCTCAATATCCTTCGCGCTGAAATTCCGTTGCTTAGCCCAGAACCTGCCGATCTCGATAGCTGGGTAGCTGCAGCTTTGGAGCAAAATCAATCAATAAAATTGCAGATATTGGCAGTTGAAATTGCAAATCAGGAAGTACGCCGCCGGAGCTCTGGCCATTATCCCACCCTCGATTTAGTTGGTCGTTACAATAATGAAGATACTTCTGGCAGCTTGTTTGGTGGCGCAAGTGAGGTTGAAACGACTGAGATCATGTTGCAATTTAATCTTCCACTGTATCAGGGTGGTGCCGTTAGCTCTAAGGTTCGGGAAGCGAAGCAGCATGCGAAGATGGCCAGGCAAGATCTAGTAAAAGAACGGCGGGGGGTGACCCGTCAGGTACGATCAGCATACTTGGGGGTGTATAGTGCTTTGAGCCGCATTGATGCTTTGTATCAATCGGTGGTGTCAAACCAACTGGCATTGGATGCCAAGCAAGAAGGTTTTCTTTCTGGGTTATACACCAGTTTAACGGTTCTTGATGCCGAGCGAGATCTATCGCTGGTGAGCATTGACTATGCTCAGGCTCGTTACGATTATATCCTTAATACCTTAAAGCTAAAACTTGCCGTTGGTACGTTAAACGGTGATGACCTGCTTGAGATCGACCAATGGTTTATCCTCTAAATATTTTATGAGTATGTTGCGACAATTGTATTTGCTGTTCTAACCATATATTGACTGACAGGGGTTCCCCCGGGGAGACGTTATGCTAAAACGTCTGCGGAATAAGTTCAGGAAAAGTCGTCCAGTTGAAGCTCGCCGCAAGATGCAGTTTGAGGCATTAGAGCCACGCATTTTGCTATCGGCTGATTTAGGGATCGAACAACCCGATGCTCTCCATCAAGAGCTTATCCCGACGGCGATTGAACAACCGCTGGAACCGACGATTATCGATGCCAATCAACCCCTGGCGGGTGGTACTCCCGACAGCGGTGTTGCGGCTGAGCAGGAATTATCAACCGAACTGATTATAGTTGATTCCTCCATCAGCGAATCACAAGCCCTGATCGATCAACTCGAACCTGCCAACCCCGAACAAACCACCATCCAAGTTTACCACCTTGATGCCGAACGTGACGGCGTTAGCCAGATCAGCGAAATATTAGCCAACCATTCCGAAATCTCCGCCCTCCATATTTTATCTCATGGTGCTAACGCTCAACTTACCCTTGGTAGCACCACTTTGACTGCCGACAATCTCACAAATAACAGCACCCAACTGGATATTTGGGGAGCTGCACTTGCTGAAGATGGAGATATCCTCCTCTATGGCTGTAATGTCGCCGCCGGGGAAGCCGGGATCGATTTTGTTCAAACATTATCAACTTTAACTGCTGCTGATGTCGCTGCATCG
>DAOWKG010000195.1 GCA_030639985.1 Desulfuromonadaceae bacterium | reverse complement strand
TAGGCATCTTTAACTGGAACGATACAGTTGGTAGTCATCAGGATAGGGCCATTAAAAGTTGCAAACTCTTTACCCTGATCGTACCAAGCACCACCATAGTTGCCGACGAAATTGTCATATTTTTTAAATGCTGGATAATAGTTGGCAGGCAACATTTCACAGTGTGTATAGACATCAACACCGGTGCCTTCGGTCTGCTTGAGCAACTCTTCCATATCTTTCAGATCGTGGCCAGAAATCAGGATGCCGGGCTTATTACTGACCCCAATATTGACCTCGGTGATTTCTGGATTACCGTAAGTTGTGGTATTAGCTTCATCAAGTAGAGCCATTGCGGTAACAGCAACTTCACCACATTTAAGCACCATTGCTACCATCTCATCAACAGTCAGATCCTGAGTAGTTGACACCAGTGCTTCGGCCATAAAATCATAAATTTCGACCTTTTCAAAACCGAGCATGGCGGCGTGATCGGCATAGGCTGCCATCCCCTTAAGACCGTAAATCAACAACTCACGTAAAGAACGGACATCTTCGTTAGCTTGCGACAAAACGCCAACTTCAGCACCTTTAGCAACAAAATCGGCCTCAGCACCATTCCAGTTAACTACGTCGGCATCACTACTAAAACCAATTGCAGTCTTCAAACCATCACGCTTGGAGATAGCCCCTTTAATCAATTCAACAAAACGGGCATTATCAAAGTTTGCATTAGTAATAGTGGCAAACAAACCCTGAGTAATAGTCAAGCCGATAGATTTATCGAATTTATCTTGTTTTTTAGCTTCTGCCGCAACGACAGATAGTCCCTTCAGAACATAAACCAGTAGATCTTGCAGTTGTGCGGTATCCTCTTTTTTGCCACAAACACCAACTATATCACAGCCGGTACCTTTTGCAGCTTCTTGACATTGATAACAGAACATACTCATGTTTACACATCTCCTTATAAATTATAGGGGGTAATGGGGTGCATTTCTTCGCAGCGCAAAAATGCCACAGTCATCGAGCTAAAAAATTGACGCAAATCAAAAACAACATAATTAGTTATATTTTCGCTTTTTGACCTGAATCAATTTTATCAGAACAAGATTGCTTTACAATCCTACTATAAAAAATAAACCATTTCATACTTAACTTAAAGCTTGAGGAGATAATTAATTATGACAACAGCCACTTTAAATAAAGAAATGACCGTCAAGGATGTCCTTGATCGCTGGCCAGAAACTTTGGACGTTTTTGTTGCCAACGGCTTCGAGAATTTTAAAGATGAAAAGCAGCGCAATGCCGTTGGAGCTTTTTTGAAATTGGAGCGGGCAGCACAAACCAAAAATTACGATCTGGACAACTTTCTAAATCTGCTCCAAACCAAAATTGATGAAGAGCTAAATCAGGTTGATGTTACCATGAAAACAACCGAAAAAGCTGACAGCCAAGTGACGGTATCGGGCCTATTGCCATGTCCGGTGCGACTACCACTACTGGAAGGGTTTGATGCCTTTATTGAAGAGTACACCCAGAAGACGGGCAATGAAGTCAGCTATAAATTGGAAGCGGCATCGGTAGGAGCAGGCTGGATTGAAGAAAATATTCAGGGGATCAAAACAGCAGCTGAATTGCCAGATGTCATTATATCGGCCGGATTTGAGACTTTTTTCGATCAAAAAACTATCGGCCACTTTAAGGATCAGGGCATTTTCACCGACACAACTGATACTGCTGTAAATAGCGATTTTGCTGCAATCGACATCAAGGATCCAAAAAAAGACTATTCCATCATTGCAACCGTCCCGGCTGTTTTTATGGTCAACCATGATGTCCTCGGGGATCTCCCCATTCCCCGCCGTTGGGCCGATCTGCTAAAACCGGAGTACGAGCAAAAAGTTGCCCTGCCCGTTGGTGATTTTGATCTATTTAACGCAATATTACTCTCACTCCATAAAGAACATGGTGATGAAGGGATCAAAAAACTGGGCAAATGCATGTTAAAATCTATGCACCCGTCACAGATGGTCAAGAATGCCAAACGCGTGGCAGAAGAAAAACCTCTGGTTACAATCATGCCTTACTTTTTCACTAAAATGGCACGGATGGTTAAAAGCCTCGAAATTATCTGGCCCGATGATGGCGCTGTTGTCAGCCCGATTTTCATGCTCACCAAAAAGGAAAGTTTGGAAAAAGTTAAACCCATCGCCGACTATCTTGCCAGCAAGCCGGTCGGAGAAATCCTGGCACAAAGAGGACTGTTCCCATCGGTTCACCCCGAGGTGGATAACCAACTCGAAGGCGATCATCCATGGAAATGGATCGGTTGGGAATATATATACCAGAACGATATCGGTGCGTTGATAAAGCACACCACCAAAGTTTTTGAAGATTCTATGAACGCAGTATAAAAAGGAGCTACCATGCGTTTTTTAACCATATCAGGACCACCATCATCGGGCAAAACATCGGTGATTTTACGAGTAATTGAAGCCCTGCAAGCACATGAAAAAAAAATCGGCGTAGTCAAATTTGACTGTCTGCTCACCGACGACGATATCCTTTACGCTAAAAAAGGGGTACTGGTTAAAAAAGGGTTGTCTGGAGCGTTGTGCCCCGATCACTACTTTGTCAGCAATATCGAAGCATGCGTAACCTGGGGACACGAAAACGGTTGCGAATACTTGATCAGCGAAAGTGCCGGACTTTGCAATCGCTGCTCACCCCACATCAAAGAAATTACCGCCGTCTGTGTTATTGACAATCTCAGCGGCATCGGGACGCCGAAAAAAATTGGTCCGATGTTGAAATCGGCCGATATCGTTATTATAACCAAAGGCGACATCGTCTCTCAGGCTGAACGGGAGGTTTTTGCCTCGCGGGTCAAGCAGGTCAATCCAGGTGCTATCATCATGAATGTCAACGGTATCACCGGGCAAGGAGCTTTTGAACTGACTAGCTTATTTGAAAATGCCTCCGACATTGAAACCCTAAAAGGCAAGGAGTTGCGCTTTTCTATGCCTGCGGCACTCTGCTCCTATTGCTTGGGAGAAACCCGGATCGGCGAAGAACACCAAACCGGCAATATCAGAAAAATGGAGATGTAGAGCAATGAAAGATACAGCACTATTTCATCAGCCATTGATAGAAGCATTGGTTGACCATCCCTACATCGAAGACTTTTTGACTTCGTTTGGACTAATAGTTAAACCGGGAAGCGAAAGCCTGCAACACTACCTTGACCACCTTGATCCTGACAACTTGGAAGACCTGGGGATCGATGCTGAGCAGTTGCGCCAGAGCCTTAACGATTTTCTCGACGGCATGTTGGCGATAAGTGATCCCATGGATAAAGTCAAGACCCTGACAATAATTGGTGGTCACGACAAGTCTGGAACTGCTGAAAATCTAGAATTAACCCTGAAACCAGGTGAAATAATCTGCATCGTCGGGCCAACCGGTTCGGGTAAAAGTCGGTTACTGGCTGATATCGAGTGGGTCGCTCAGGGCGACACCCCGACCGGACGAAAAATCAGCATCAACGGTCAGGTACCAGACAGCAAGTGGCGCTTTTCCACCGAGCATAAATTGGTAGCGCAACTGTCACAAAATATGAATTTTGTCATGGACTTATCGGCAGAAGAATTTATCCGCATGCATGCAGAAAGTCGCCTGGTTACTAATCCAGAAGAAAAAGTTGCCCAAATCTTGAAGCAAGCAAACGAATTGGCCGGTGAACAGTTTGCCCCCGACACTCCGGTTACATCATTGAGTGGCGGACAATCACGGGCACTGATGATTGCCGACATGGCTATTTTGAGCAAATCACCCATCGCCCTGATCGATGAAATTGAAAATGCCGGGATCGACCGCAAAAAAGCACTGGATCTGCTGGTTCAGGAGGAGAAAATTATCCTCATGGCAACCCATGACCCAATCCTTGCGTTAATGGGTGATCGGCGCTTGGTTATCAAGAATGGTGGTATTGCCAAAATCATTGAATCGAGTGATGCAGAACGAAAAAATCTGATCATACTGGAAGAATTGGATAATAAACTTCTCGCGTTGAGAAATAGAATTAGAACCGGGGACACCCTGGAAAACATCTAAGGAGTAATACTATGCATGATGGTTGTAGTGGCAGTTTTGGCAATGGCGAGCAGATTGTCAACAAGTTAAGACAAATGGGGTTCAGTAGTTACGCTATGCCAATTCCACCAGAAATTAAATGCGCAAGCTGTGAAACTGTTTTTACCATGCAAACGATGGAAGCTAAGTGTGACAATTGTGGCATGGTTTACGGGGTCACCCCTTGCCACGCTACCGATCCTGGCAGTGTCCAACCTGCCGGAATCGATTATTAGCAATAGGGGCACGGTGCACCGTGCCCCTATTTCATCAT
>DAOWKG010000080.1 GCA_030639985.1 Desulfuromonadaceae bacterium | reverse complement strand
ATGGCCTGCTGTTTAAAATAGTCACCAAATGAGAAGTTCCCCAACATTTCAAAAAAAGTGTGATGTCGAGCGGTGCGACCAACATTTTCGAGGTCATTATGTTTACCACCGGCGCGGACACATTTTTGTGAAGTTGTGGCTCGATTGTAGTCACGTTTCTCATCACCAAGAAAACAATCTTTAAATTGGTTCATTCCGGCATTGGTAAACCACAGGGTTGGATCATTATGGGGAACCAGAGACGATGAAGAAACTATAGTGTGGCCACGATCGGCAAAGTATTTCAGAAAACGGGCACGAATTTCATTTCCGGTGATCATTTATGTCGGCCTTTCAGGTTGTATGTAATGCAGCAGAAACAGCGTAGTAGCTACCAAAAAGATGAATTTGGAATAGTAATCGAAGCTGCTGGTTTTGAAAAGGTTTTTGTGCCGATTGTGAGCAAAGCGGTACGGTTACAACATTAATGAACCGGCAAAACTATACCTCAAGCTATAAATTTGACCTATCTTCGGGGACTTCTTTAAGAATCGTGAATATTTGCTCTAAAGAAAAACCTCGGCGTTGAAAAAAGCTTACAACCCGGCGCCGCTCACGGCTATCTGCCGTAGCGTAGTCAAACGATGAAAAGCGCCGCAGGAGCTGTTGCCGCAAAAGATCGGCAGTCGAAACTTCACTGGTCGCGGTTTCCACTGCTTGCAACACAACGGCTTCAGCAATTCCTCGACGACGCAGATCAAAGGTAATTTTAGTGCCGACACCCCGCCCGGTACGCAACATGGTTCGGGCCCGCTCGATGGCATAACGGTGATCATTTAAATAGCTATATTCACGGCATTTAGCTACCGTGGCATCAATTACAGAAATAGAAAAACCGAACTGCTGCAGTTTTTTTCGCAGTTCGGTTTCACTTTTATCGCTTCGGGTCAATATCCGCAGTGCTGCGGCAAAACATTTAGAAGCGTTCGATTTTGATCGTTCCATCGTTGTTCAGACCCTCATCCCCGGTTTCTTCTGATTCCTCTTCTTCTGCATCTTTACCACGTTCAAAGTCACCCCATGATGCATCTGAAGTAGAATCAATGCCAGAAAATTTAAGTTTAAAATCATCAGGATTAGAACTTTGTCGCAATGCTTCTGTGTAAGTGATAATTTTTCTTTTCACCAAATCCATCAAGGCTTGATCAAAGGTCTGCATCCCATAAGTAGTATACCCTTTGGCAATAGTATCCCGAAGGTGTACCGTTTTTTCTGGATCATCAATCAGGTCACGGACTCTAGCGGTCGAAACCATAACTTCAACCGCAGCTACCCGGCCAGCACCTTCTGCTCGTGGGATCAAACGCTGCGAGATAACCCCCCTAAGGACATTTGAAAGTTGCAGCCGGACGTGACGTTGCTGGTGTGGTGGAAACATCGAAATAATCCGGGTAATTGTCTCCGGTGCATCATTGGTATGCAAAGTTGACAAAACCAAGTGACCAGTTTCAGCAGCAGCAAGAGCCGTTTCTGCCGTCTCAATATCCCGAATCTCACCGACCAGAATAACATCTGGATCCTGCCGCAAGGAGCTTTTCAGTGCCTGAGCGAACCCGGTGGTATCAAAACCAACTTCACGCTGATTGATGATACATTTGCGATCCCGATGCAAATATTCAATCGGATCTTCTACCGTTACCACGTGAGCGGTGCGATTACCGTTAATATGGTCAATCATCGCTGCCAACGTGGTCGACTTGCCTGATCCGGTAGCACCAGTAACCAATACCAATCCCCGTGACTCTTCAGAGATTTTTTTCAAAATTTGAGGCATCAGTAAATCGTCAAGGGTACTTATTTTAAATGGGATTGCCCGAAAAACCGCCGACATCGAATTGCGCTGCATGAAAATATTAACCCGGAAACGTCCCAAACCGGGGACACCATAGGCAAGATCAACTTCATTCATCTCCTCGAAGGTATCCCGCTGGCGATCATTCATAATACCTTCGCACATGCTGCGAACTATATCAGCGGTCAACCTTGGTGCTTTTGGTAATGGCCGCAAATTGCCATCAATACGAAAAACCGGCGGTAAACCCGCTTTTAAGTGGATATCTGAGGTGTTAGATTTAAGCGCCAAGGCAAGTATGTCATTTAGATTCATGAGTGCATCCTCGGTTATTTTTCAAGTATCATTCACCAGTATCTGTTACTGATTTTTCGGTTCCGATACCGTACAATTCACGCAAAGTAGTATCAATTTCATCAGTCATTTCGGGATGTTCTTTGAGATATTGCTTCACATTCTCCCGTCCTTGACCAATCCGCTCACCTTTGTAGGAGAACCACGAACCGCTTTTATCAACGATATCGTTATCGACCCCTAAATCGAGCAGATCGCCTTCACGAGAGATACCGGTGCCATACATTATATCAAATTCGGCCTGCTTAAACGGTGGTGCAACTTTATTTTTTACAACCTTGACCCGAGTTCTACCACCAACAACATCCTGCCCCTGTTTCAGCGCAGCAATCCGGCGAATATCGAGGCGGACTGAAGAGTAAAATTTCAGCGCATTGCCGCCGGTAGTGGTTTCTGGGTTGCCAAACATCACCCCGATTTTCATGCGAATCTGATTGATAAAAATAATACTACAATTAGATTTGCTAACTATGCCGGTCAATTTTCGCAACGCCTGCGACATCAGTCGTGCCTGCAATCCCATATGGGAATCACCCATATCCCCTTCAATTTCAGCCCGAGGCGTCAAGGCAGCTACCGAGTCAATTACCAGCAAATCGATAGCACCACTGCGTACCAGCATCTCGGTAATTTCCAATGCTTGTTCACCGGTATCGGGCTGACTTATCAGTAAATCATCAGGCTTAACCCCTAAGTGCTGGGCATATTGCATATCAAGAGCATGTTCAGCATCAATAAAAGCAGCTACCCCACCCTGTTTTTGGACCTCGGCAAGGATATGTAAAGCAAGGGTAGTTTTACCCGAAGATTCCGGGCCAAAGATTTCGATAATACGTCCCTTGGGAATTCCACCGACACCGAGGGCAAGATCAAGACTCAACGCACCAGTCGAGATTGTATCAATGGCAGGAACCTGATAATCAGATCCGAGGCGCATAATGCTCCCCTTACCAAACTGTTTTTCGATCTGCCCCATGGCCAGATCAAGGGCACGATTACGATTGTCGTCGGACATTTGTTCCCCCCGCTAGTTGAATCAATTTGTTTAAAATTCTATATGAATATTTGTTTGTAAGTGAAGTATCGCATCATGGCGTGACATAAAAAGTCACACGGTGATGATTTTAACAAAAGTTCAGTCCCCTCGCAAAAAAGAATAAGATGGAAGTCATCAAACATTAAAACTTTTTGTTGCAGTTGTCGAGAAGATTCGAGAATACTGGGGGGATATAACAGAAGAGTTATGAACAAGCAAATGCGTCCCCCTCATCCAGCCTGCCACCTTCTCCCGTAGGGTGCGGGGAATACAGATAGCAGCAAACGACCATTTTTTTTGTAAATGTACCCGCCGCTTAATGTTCCTGGTGCTGTAAAGCGAAACGGTGCAGCCATGCTAATGCCATAGTTGCACTCATCAGCTGGATTTGCTTTCTATCCCCGGCAAAAGAGTATCTTTTGACATGCACTCCCGCCTCGCTCGCAAGCGCCATAAAAACCGTACCAACGGGTTTTTCATCGCTACCACCAGTGGGGCCGGCAACTCCGGTTATTGCCAGTGCCAGATCGGTGCCGGACGATTGCTTTAGTCCACTTGCCATCGCCCGAGCACAATTTTCACTGACGGCCCCATGTTGTTGTAGCAATAACTCCGGCACCTGTAACCAGTCCCGCTTGGCAGAATCGGCATACGTGATTCCAGCACGTTCCAAAAATGCCGAGGCTCCAGGCTGACTGGTAAGCATCGTCGTCACCAAACCGCCAGTGCAAGATTCCGCCAAGGACAGAGTCAAACCAGCACTAGTAAGCAACTTACCGACATTTTCTTCGACCGTTTCATCATTCCGAGCCAGCACAAAATCGCCCAACTCTTGCAACAGCAACGCTTCGGCCTGATCGAGAAAAAAATCGGCACCCGCTCCAGTTGCTCGCAATTTTACCAGGACT
>DAOWKG010000287.1 GCA_030639985.1 Desulfuromonadaceae bacterium | reverse complement strand
TCGGATAAACTGGCTTGGGGACCTCTCGGCTAACGGACTTAAACAGTCGGCCGGACTGATGGTTAACTACCGCTATAAGTTGGAACACATTGATGCCAACCATGAGGCTTATATCGGGGATGGAGAGATTGTCTGCGGTAAAGAGGTCAGAAAGATCAGAAAGAAATTTAAGGGATAAATTACTGGCAAAAAATCGGCCGCTTACTGCAGATCAGCCAACGTCAGAATTGATTCAATATCACGTCGGGTCGATTTATTGATAATAACGGCGGCTCCAACCAACGTTGTTTTAGCTTGAGAGATAATTTCTTCGATCGCCTTCATGGTCGAACCCTTGGCAAAAAAATCGTCGATGAACAGAACTCGATCAGATGGTGACAACACCTCTTTCGAAACATACAGAGTAGTAGATTCCTGCTTGGTAAAGGAATAACTGGCGGCAGCATAATACTCCCGCATGGTGATGGGGCGCTTCTTTTTCGCGTAAATGAATGGAACTTCCAATTTTAACGCTACCGCCTGTGCCAGCATGATGCCACTGGTTTCTGCGGTGAGAATTTTTGTTACCCCTTGCGCGCTAAATCGGGCAGCTATATCATCCCCCAGCAGGTGAATCAAAACTGGATCGACCATATGATTGAGAAACTGATCCACCTTGACGATTTCACCATTAACGGCTCCATCTTGACCAATTCGCGCTAACAAAGCTTCGGCTGCACTCATTTACGATCCTCCCGATCATACGGCAAACCCAAGCCTTCGGGTTGTTGCCCCGCACCTTTTTTCAACCGGATGGTCGATATGACCAACACCAACAGGGTAAAGAAATAGGGTAACATTTGCAAGATATGGGCACTAACGGTGGTTCCCATCGCCTGAAACCGCAACTGCATGGCGGTAATCCCACCGAACAGATAAGCGCCTAACATCGCCCGCGGACTTGACCACCCGGCAAAAATTACCAACGCTACGGCAATCCAACCACGTCCGGCGGTCATATTTTCGATCCACATCGGGGTACTGGCAAGACTCAAATAGGCGCCACCGATACCGACAAAACCAGAGCCGATGGTAACGGCTAAAAACCGATAGGTACTTACCGAAAACCCGCAGGTATCAGCAGCAGCAGGATTTTCACCAACGCTACGAAGCCCCAATCCCCAGCGGGTACGATAGAGGAAATACCAGATCAAAAAAACCAGGATAAAACTGAAGTAAATCAACAAATCTTGATTGAAAAAGGCATTGCCGATGATGGGCAATTGACTTAAGCCAGGGATGGCAACCCGTTTAAAGCCAACAATGGTCAAACCAACCATCCCTTTACCAAACAGAGCGGTAATCCCAACTCCGAACATGGTTAAAGCCAAACCACTGACGATTTGATTGCCACGTAATTGCACCGTTATCAATGCATGGATACTGCCAGCAAGAAAGGCCGCACCAAAAGCAGCCAAAACCCCGACCAATAATGAACCGCTCAAACTGGTTCCGGCAAACCCGGCGAGGGCGCCAATCAACATCAACCCTTCGATACCAAGGTTGATAATCCCGGCACGTTCATTAATTATTGCCCCCAGTGTAGCAAACAGAATCGGGGTACCGGCTCTTACCGTGGCATCGAGCAATATCTCAAGCATGAGCGTTACCCCTGATCAATTTAAGGCGATAAATGATGAAGAAATCGGATGCCAGCAAAAAAAACAGAATCAACCCTTGAAAGGCATAAACAAAAGCAACCGGCAGTTGCCACATAATCTGCAAGCTGTCGCCACCGACCAGCAACACCCCCATCAAAAAGGAGACGATGACGACACCGATGGCACTCCGTTTTGCCAGCCAGGCAACAATAATTGCGGTGTAACCATACCCCGGAGAGATGCCGTGCTGCAAGCGATGCTGCAATCCGGCTACTTCACCAAATCCGGCAATTCCGGCAATAGCACCACTGAGAAACAGGACAAAGAAAATTGCCCAGGCGGTATTCATTCCGGCATACTGTGCCGCTTTCTGGTTGCTGCCAATAACTTTAATTTCGTAGCCCCAGATAGTGCGCTCCATGAACAAATAGAGAACCAGAGCACAAAACAGCGCCAGAAAGAAACCACTGTGCATGCGGGTGTCAAAATATTCGGCTAAGCGGGCAGTATCACTAAACTGAGCCGTAAGGGGGAAGTTAAATCCCTGCGGATCCTTCCAGGGACCATAAATCAGATAATCGACTCCAAGGATGGCAATGTAGTTCATCAGCAGGGTGACGATGACTTCGTTTACCTGCCATTTTGCCCGTAACAGCCCGGCAACTCCGGCCCACAAACCACCGCATAAAAACGCCGCAAAAAACATTGCGGTCAACATCACCCAGTGGTTCTCAATTCCAGAAAACAGTGCCACCCAGGTTGCCCCCATCGCCCCCATATAGATTTGTCCCTCGGCACCGATATTCCAAATTTGCATCCGGAAAGCGAGGCTGACACCCAACCCGGCAAAGATCAACGGGGTAGTTTTAACCAAAGTTTCTGACAAACCATACATGGAACCAAGAGATTCAATAATGATTTCTTTGTAAGGCAGCAGCGGCTTGACACCACTGGCCAAGAGGAGAAATCCGGCGACAAACAGGGCGACGAAAATCGACGCAACCGGGGCGCTGAAACGAAGCAACGGAGACGATATTTCACGCCGTTCAATCACCAGCTTCATGACATATCTCCCGGAGTTTCACCACTCATCATCAAGCCAATTTTTTCTCTGGTAGTATTACGTGGATCGACATAACCGATCAATTTACCCCGAAACATGACCGCTATCCGGTCACTAAGCTTGAGCAGCTCGTCCAAATCTTCGGCAATCAAAATTGTACTCATACCCCGATCAGCACCATCAGCAATCACCTTGTGGACATATTCAGCACTGCCAATATCGAGTCCACGGGTGGGATACAGGGCAACCAGAACTGTTGGATGCTCCGATAATTCTCGGGCAATAATTACTTTTTGGATATTACCACCAGACAGATAGCGCACCGGGGTGCCATCGGGACCGGTTTTAATGGCAAATTGCTCAATCTTATCGTCCGCATTTTGGCGAATTGCTTTTTTATTCTGAAAAATTCCACTGGTAAACAAGCGATTTTTAAAACTTTTCATAATCAGATTGTCGGCAACATCCATGTCCGGGGCAATGCCGATGGTTTTGCGATCTTCAGGGATATGGGCAATGCCAGCAATATAAGAATAGCGGGCATTACTATTGGTGATATCCTCTGCTCCAGCCATAATTTTGCCTTGGTTGGTTTTTTTCAGGCCGGTCAAAACTTCAGCGAGAGCTTTCTGTCCATTGCCGGCAACCCCGGCGATACCAAGAATTTCACCTTTTTTCAGCTCTAAGCTAAAGTCATCAAGATCGGCCAAACCACGATCATTTTGCACCGATAAATTTTGGATATCGAGAACAAGCTCATCAGACATCTGTAAACTTTTTTGCCATTGCGGCACTTTATCGGTACCGATCATCAACGCGGCCAACTTTGATTCGTCAAAATCTCCCCGCGCTAAAGTTGCAATACTACAACCTTTTTTGAGGATCGTAACCCGGTCCGATATCTCCATCACCTCACGCATCTTATGGGAGATAAAAATAATGCTTTTACCCTGCCCTTTTAAACGCTGGAGCACCGCAAACAGTCGTTCTGTCTCCTGCGGCGTAAGTACTGCCGTCGGTTCATCCAATATCAACAATTGACAGTCACGCAACAACAGTTTGATTAGTTCAATCCACTGCTGCGCTCCAATTGAAAGTTTCCAAACCGGGAGATTTAAATCAAGTTCAAGATCAAATTCGGCAATAAGCTTCTCGATTTTTTCTTTATAAGCACTACGATTAAAAAAGTTGGGGACATCGTCGAGTGCCAACAAAATGTTTTCAAATACCGAATGGGCTGGAACCAACATAAAGTGCTGATGCACCATGCCGATGCCACACTTGAGAGAATCTCGTGGGCTGGTAAAATGCACCTGCTTGCCGGAAATATTGATCTCCCCTCGATCAGGATGGTAAAGCCCGGTCAAAACATTCATCAGGGTACTTTTTCCAGCACCATTTTCACCCAACAGGGTATGAATTTCACCGGGGGCAACCGAGAAGGAAACATTGTCCAGAGCAACTACTCCGGGAAATGTTTTGCGAATATTTTCTATCTGTAAGATATCGGTCATAATTGATTAAAAAAGGCACGCCTTAACAGACGTGCCTTGATTGGGTAAGTAAAAATTATTTTGAGAGCGTTCCTTGAACACCTTCGACAAAATAGTTCATGCCGAGCAGGTCACCGTCTGCTGGAATTTGACCGGCAGCAACAACTATTTTGCCGCTTTGGTCCTTAATCGGACCGGCAAAGGGGTGGAACGATCCAGATTTAATCGCAGCAGCTTTTTCAGTTACCAGCGCCCGTACTTCAGCAGGAACTTTGGAGCTGAAATCTGCCAACTGCACCAGATCTTCTTTCATCCCCGACCAAATCTGCTCAGATTTCCAGGTACCATTATGAACTTCTTCGGCCAACTTGGTATAGAGAGCACCCCAATTCCAGATTGGAGCAGTCAGAAAGGCATTAGGAGCAAAAATACGCATATCGGAGTTATAACCAATTACATAAGCACCACGAGCTTCAGCCGCCTGCATAGTTGCCGGGGCATCCTGGTGCATGGCAAGAACATCGGCACCAACATCTAAAAGGCTATCGGCAGCATCACGCTCGACACCCGGATCGAACCAGGTTTGGGTCCAGACAACTTTAACTTCAGCTTGGGGATTAACACTCTGCACCCCAAGGGTAAAGGCGTTGATGCCACGAATAACTTCAGGAATCGGGAAGGCGGCCACATAACCAAGAGAATTGGTTTTTGTCATTTCTCCCGCGATG
>DAOWKG010000071.1 GCA_030639985.1 Desulfuromonadaceae bacterium | reverse complement strand
TCTGGTGAGACTACTACCGAGTCTGTTCTTGATGATATTTTTTCCGGTTTTTGTATTGGTAAGTAGTTTGGGTTTGCTGGCGTAGATGTTTCACGTGAAACAATTCTGTTTGGTGGGTAGATGATAGATTACGGAAAAAACTATCAAGTGATAGTTGTTGGGGCTGGCCATGCTGGTTGTGAGGCTGCGTTGGCGGCAGCACGTATCGGTTGCTCAGCGCTACTGTTGACGATTGGACTAGATACTGTTGCGCAGATGTCGTGTAATCCTTCTATTGGTGGGTTGGCAAAGGGACACTTGGTGCACGAAATTGATGCCATGGGTGGTGAGATGGGGTTGAATATTGATGCCACCGGGATACAGTTTCGACGTTTGAATACGCGTAAGGGGCCAGCTGTTCGTGCCGCTCGAGCCCAAGCCGATCGGATGGCATATAGCGCCAGAATGAAAAATGTAATTGAAGACGAACCGTTGCTCGATTTGAAGCAGGGGTTGGTTGATGAGTTGCTGGCAGAGAAGGGGCGGATTGTTGGGGTTAGGACTCGTGAAGGGTTAAGTTTCTTCGGCCAGACGGTAGTGTTGACAACCGGTACCTTTATGCGTGGATTGATACATATTGGGTTGAATAACTATGCTGGCGGGCGGGCAGGTGAACCTTCGGCAGAAAATATTTCAGGTTCGCTAAAATCTTTGGGATTGGATGTCGGACGCTTAAAAACCGGCACCCCGGCAAGGCTATCAGCACGTTCGATAGATTTTAGCCGGCTAGAAAAACAACCTGGGGATGTGGTGATCAAGCCGTTTTCGTTTATGACCGATAAGATTGAACGTAAGCAGGTGGATTGCTATATCGCCGAAACCAACGAAAGAACCCATGATATAATTCGCAATAGTTTGGATAGATCACCACTTTTTGCTGGCGTCATCGAGGGTATTGGCCCGCGCTATTGACCATCAATAGAAGATAAGGTGGTGCGGTTTCCGGATAAAAAAAGCCACCAATCGTTTATTGAGCCAGAGGGTGTTCGTGGTAGTGAAATGTACCCCAGTGGTCTTTCTACTTCATTGCCAGCAGACGTGCAGTTGGCCTACTTTAGATCCATGGTCGGTTTTGAGCAGGTCGAAATGATGCGCCCCGGTTATGCGATTGAGTACGATTTTGTTGAGCCAATGCAACTTAAGCCAAGTTTAGAAACACGGACTGTTGCAGGTTTATTCCATGCTGGGCAGATAAATGGAACCTCGGGGTACGAGGAGGCCGCAGGGCAGGGTCTGCTTGCCGGTATTAACGCTGCCCATCAGTGCCTAGAGAAAGAACCGGTAATTATCGGCAGAGATCAAGGTTACCTTGGGGTGATGGTTGATGATTTGATTACTCAGCCAACTACGGATCCGTATCGGATGTTTACCTCACGATCGGAATACCGCCTGCTGTTGCGTGAAGATAATGCAGATCAGCGCTTAACTGAGTTGGGGCGTAATATAGGTTTGGTTGATGATGTCAGGTGGAAAAGGTATTTAGAAAAGCAACACGAGGTTGGTATCGTAAGTGAAATTGTACAGACAAAAACTATTACATCTTCGAATCGTGAGATTGTAACCAAGTTACAATTGGGTGAATTGAAGAGCGGGGTAAGTTTAGAGCAATTATTGCGACGTCCGGAAATTGATATTAAAAAAATGAGCGAAATCTTTCCAGAACTCAATGAGTTCACTCCGCAAGCATTGGAGCAGGTAGAAATAGCCATTAAGTATGAAGGTTATATAAAGCGCCAACTGGAACAGGTAGAACGGTTTAGGGAACAAGAAGATATAGTTATTCCCACTGATATTGATTATTTCGTGATTCCGAGTATCTCCACCGAGGTTAGGGAAAAACTGAATAAAATAAAACCATTGAATCTGGGACATGCAGCAAGGATCCAAGGGGTAACACCGGCGGCAATCGCGGTGATCCAGATTTATCTGCGTAAAAAATACCATGTCTAACAGTTTTAAAATCGGCTTGAGCCGGCTAGGACTGCAGTTGCCGGACTCGGTAATAGCGATGGAGGTCGATTTTATTGCGGAATTATTGCGCTGGAATAAACGTATCAACCTTACCTCCATTCGTACTCACGCTGAAGCCATAGAAAAACATCTGCTAGATTCACTGGTGCTGCTTGATCATCTTGACGGCGCAAAAAACTTGTTGGATATCGGTTCCGGCGGGGGGGTGCCGGGGATACCTCTTGCCATTGCTGCACCATCACTGCAAGTAGTATCGGTAGATAGTATTGGCAAGAAGATAAACTTTCAAAAACACATCAAGAGAACCCTGCAACTGGAAAATCTCGCAATATTTCAATCGAGGATAGAAACGTTAGGTCAAGCTAGACCGGAGTCAGAAAAGTTTGATTTGATAGTTAGTCGGGCCTTTTCATCTATTGATACCTACCTGGGATGTGCGACACCATGGTTAAAACCCGGTGGCAGGATAATAGCAATGAAGGGGCCGGAAGGGGAGGAAGAGTTGGCTGCAGCAATAGATACTGTTGAGCAGCTGGGATATGTCGATCGAGTAATTATCAGTTATAAGTTGCCTTTTTCTGGAGCGACAAGGCAACTTATAGTTTTGAAAAAATAACCGCTATATCCTGATTACAATAGGGGCTGAATTTAAACCAGCTCTATGTTAATATCCTCAACCTTACGAATAACAAGCTTAACAATTACGATTTTATCAAAAGGAGATCTGTAAATGGCCAAGATTATTGCCGTTGCCAACCAGAAGGGTGGGGTTGGCAAAACCACGACAGCGGTCAACTTAGCTGCCTCTCTGGCAGCAGCAGAGAAGCCGACGTTGTTGGTAGATATGGATCCCCAAGCAAATGCCTGTAGTGGTCTTGGTATTGATAAAACATCAGTAATATCAACTATTTATAATGTTTTGCTGGGTGAAAAAGAAGCTCATGAGGTGTTGCAGAAAACCACATTGAAGTATCTCGATGTGTTGCCGTCAAATACCGATTTAATTGGCGCCGAAATTGAGCTGATTGATACCGATGAACGCGAAAAACAATTAAAGAAAGCAATCGAAACATTGGCTGCCGATTATGAATATGTGATCATTGACTGCCCCCCTTCTCTGAGTTTATTGACAGTCAATGCCCTTTCGGCGGCAAATTCGGTATTGGTGCCACTGCAATGCGAATTTTATGCAATGGAGGGTTTAGGGCAGTTGATGGAAACCATCCGGTTGGTGCAACAGGAACTGAATAAACAACTTACTGTTGATGGCATCTTGCTAACGATGTTTGATGGTCGTAATAATCTATGTCACCAAGTAAGTGATGAAATTCGGGCTCATTTTGGTGACAAGGTGTTTCGTACCGTGGTCCCGCGTAATGTCAAATTGTCAGAAGCGCCTAGCCATGGACAACCGGTATTGATGTACGCAATTGGTTCCCGTGGAGCGCAAGCATATATTGATTTAGCCCAGGAAGTACTTGCAGGAGGGGCAAATGGCTAAGATTAAACGCCCAGCTTTGGGAAAAGGAATTGGTGCGTTATTGAGTTCTGCAGCACAAGAGGGAGGGAAGAAGTATTTTTCGTGCCCGCTGGAAGCATTCCGACCACATAGCGCCCAACCACGGAAATCGTTTGACGATGATAAAATGGCGGAGCTGGTTGCTTCAATCACCGAAAAGGGAGTCATCCAACCACTGGTAGTGCGCCGCCTGTCCGATCACTATCAGATTATTGCCGGTGAAAGACGTTGGCGTGCCGCTCAGAGGGCGGGTTTAGAGCAGGTCCCGGTTGTAATACAGGATGTCTCAGAAGATTCTGCTCTGGAGATTGCTCTGATCGAAAATATCCAACGGGAAGACCTGAAGCCCCTTGAAGAAGCGGATGCTTATCGCTATTTGATGGATAATTTTGATCTGAATCAAGAAGAAGTCGCTAAGCGGGTCGGCAAGAACCGTTCAACGGTGGCAAATGCAGTACGTTTACTACGTTTACCAGAAACGATTAAAAACGATTTGGCCGAAAATCGTCTTAGTATGGGACATGCCAGGGCTCTGCTGGCACTCGAACAGGAAGAAGATATTCTTGAGGCGGGTCGCGAAATCATTAGAAAAAAACTATCGGTACGTGAAACCGAAAAGCTGATTAAGAAAATAAAAGCATTGTTTGGCACCAAGGAGCTCCGCCAAACCACCGAGAAGAAAATTGATCCCAACACGCTTGCCCTTGAAAACAACCTCTGTCAACAACTAGGTGCCAAGGTTAAGTTGTTACCAAAGGGAAATGGTGGGCGGATTGAAATAAGTTATTATGATCAGAATGAATTGAGTCGAATATTAGAATTGCTTGGCGTATGAATATCGCCACGGTAATAATATAAATTGAAAGTGGTGAAAAAATGTTTGGTGGAAAAAAACAGGAGCAAGTCGAGATGAAAAAACCGGTAGCAATAGATAAGGCAGACATTAAGGCTTTTTTGGGAGCTGGGAGTAGGTTTGAAGGCAAACTTAGTTTTGATGAAATGGTGCGCCTTGACGGTGTTTTTGCCGGGGAAATAAATTCCAGTGATACTTTAGTCGTTGGTGAAACAGCTGAAATTGAAGGTACGATTCAGGTTGGTGCATTAATTCTCAGTGGTCGTTTCACTGGCGATATTAAGGCATCTGCAACGGTAGAGCTTCGAGCTCCAGCGCAAGTAACTGGAACCATTGAAACGCCATCGTTGCGGATTGATGAAAAAGTTATTTTTAATGGTGAAATAAAAATGTCTGGTACCAATAGTGCGGCCAGCGATATCAAGTCAACAAAAGATAAAAAGAAACAATAACCATCCACCAGAGTAGGCAATGGTATTATTTAATGATGGCTTGCACTGCTTAATTGCGGGTGCAAAAGATTGTCTACTTATATGCTACATACTTGACAATAGTTGTCGAGTTATGTTAGCTATTCGCGTTCTTTAAACACGACCCTTTTTATATAAGTCATTACGACTCGGTATATCAGTACGTACCGACAACACTAACCTGCATAAATTCAAAGAGGTAAGCGTCAGTGATTAGCCTTGATTGGACCTTAGGTCTACAATTTATCAACTTTATTGTCCTTTTGGTTGTCCTGAATAAACTGCTCTATCGGCCATTGCAAAAGATTATGGCGGAACGGCAGGAAACGATCTCTGGCGGCCATGCCCGGGCAAAAGATCTCGAAGCTGATATTGATGATAAAATGCAACGTTATCAACAGCAGTTGAGTGATGCTAAAGGGCAGGCGAATAGTGAGCGAAATGAATTGAAAAAAGCCGCCGGCAAAGAAGAAGCAACCATTCTTGCAGAAGCCAATGGGAAAGCAAATATCCGTTTACAAGAAATCAAATCTCAGGTTGCGAAAGAGGCGGAAGCTGCCAGTAAAACCCTGAAAAATGAAGCGGAATCTCTGGCCGGGCAAATTGCTACAAAAATCCTTGGTCGTGATTTGGCTTAAGGCCAGGAAGGTTTAATAAATATGTGCAGTAAAGCTAAAACAATTTTGATGGCACTTATGCTTGTAGGTATGACTTGCGGAGCGGTTTATGCGTCTGGCGGTGGCGGTCACGAGGTCGAGAGTGGCGTTCTGCTAAAAGATTTTCTTTATCGGGTTCTCAATTTCTCCATAGTTGTTGCTATTCTGGTCTATTTTTTGCGTAAACCGCTGAAAAGTGCTTTGAGTGGACGCACCGAAGAGATCGAAAAAGCACTAGCCGAAGCAAAGAAAGTTAAAGAAGAAGCGGAAGCTAAGTTTGCCGAGTATGATAAAAAACTGGCACAAGCAACCGATGAAATAGCCGAAATTAGTGCTGCCATTCGCCGTGAAGGTGAATTGGAAAAACAGAAAATAATTGCCAGCGCTAAAGAGATGGCAATAAAAATTGAACAGGATGCCGGTAAAGCTGCCGATCTTGAGGTGGCAAAGGCACGAACCGAATTGCAGCGTGAAGCGGTTAAGCTGGCTGTTGGAGTAGCGGAAGAGTTACTTAAAAAGAACTTCAGCAAAGACGATGACACCCGTTTAATTGACGAATACATGCAGAAGGTGGGAGATCTACATTGAGCAACAGTGCGATTTCGATAAGATACGCTAAGGCGTTATTGGATATTGCTTCGGAAGAGAAGCAAGTTGAGCAATATGCTGAGGACCTGGCTGGAATTGCAACGGTTTTCAAGCAGGAAGATCTGCTGCGTTTGTTGCTCGATAGCCCAACGTTTTCACTGGCAAAGAAAACTGCAATAATGCAAGACATCGTCGCTAAAATGGAATTGAGCGATGGTATGGGCAAATTTCTGTATCTGCTCCTTGAAAAAGGGCGGATTATTTACCTATCCCAGATTGATGTCGATTATCGTAAGTTTGCCGATGAGCTTTCCGGTGTTGTCAGGGTGAAAATCAAGGCAGCAAATAAGTTAACCAAAAAACGAGCTACTGAAATTCAAGCAGGTCTGGAAAAACAGACTGGCAAACAAATAGTTCTAAGTGTAGAGACAGATAAATCGTTGATCGGAGGCCTACAGGCCGAGATGGGCGGTAAACTTTTTGACGGTAGTGTGAAAACCCAGCTGAAACGGATTGCTGATACCTTAGCAAAGGGGTAACAAAAGATTATGGAAATTAGAGCAGAAGAAATTAGTGCGATTATCAAGAAGCAGATTAAGGACTTCGGTCGCGAAGTAGAGGTCAGCGAAACCGGAACGATCATCTCTGTAGGTGATGGTATTGCCCGGATTCATGGCTTGGATAAAGCGATGTCGGGCGAACTGCTGGAGTTCCCTGGCGGTACCATGGGAATGGTACTCAACCTTGAAGAAGATAATGTTGGAGCCGCCATTCTTGGTGATTCCGAGCACATTAAAGAGGGTGACCTGGTTAAGCGGACCGAACAGATTGTTCAGGTTCCAGTCGGTGACGCTCTGATCGGTCGTGTAGTTAACGGTATCGGTATTCCGATTGATGGTAAAGGTGATATCGAAACTGAAATCTACAGTCAGGTCGAGATTAAAGCTCCCGGTATTGTTGCCCGTAAATCGGTACACGAACCAATGCAGACCGGACTTAAAGCGATTGATGCCATGGTACCAATTGGCCGGGGTCAACGGGAACTGATTATCGGTGACCGGCAAACCGGTAAAACTGCGGTTGCAATTGATACCATTATCAACCAAAAAGGTAATGGCGTTATTTGTGTCTACGTTGCTATCGGCCAGAAACGTTCTACCGTGGCTCAGGTAGTTGAAAAACTCCGCCAGCACGGTGCAATGGAATATACCATTGTTGTTTCGGCAACCGCATCCGATCCGGCGCCACTGCAATTTATTTCACCGTATACCGGTGTTACCATTGCTGAGTACTTCCGTGATAATGGTCGTCATGGTCTGATTGTTTATGATGATCTCTCCAAGCAAGCTGTTGCATATCGTCAGCTTTCCTTGTTACTACGTCGTCCACCAGGCCGCGAAGCATTCCCTGGCGATGTTTTCTACATCCACAGCCGCTTGCTTGAGCGGGCAGCAAAATTGAGTGATGCTGAAGGTGCAGGTTCTTTGACT
>DAOWKG010000285.1 GCA_030639985.1 Desulfuromonadaceae bacterium | reverse complement strand
TTTTGCAACTGGCTCGGGATAACGGTGCTGAGATTATTGTCGTCCACGGCGAAACAATTGTCGAACCGGTGATGCCGGGAACCAATCTGGCCGCAATCAAAGCGGGAGCAGATATCCTTGCCCATCCCGGCTTAATCACTCCGGAAGAGGTTCAGCTTGCTGCCAAAATGGGGGTTTGTCTCGAAATCACTACTCGTGGCGGTCATTCGTTAACCAATGGCCATGTGGTTAAATTAGCAACCGAATTTGGTGCCAAAATGGTTATCAATAACGATGCTCATACACCGAGTGATCTGGTTTCTCCTGAGCAGGCGCATAAAATCGCCCTTGGGGCGGGGATGACCGAGGAACAGTATCAACAGGCATTGCAAAATTCAGCCGATTTGGTGGCTAAGGCAAAGGCTTAAAACTTTTTAGCCGCAGATTGACGCAGATAAAGGCGGATTTAAGTCAAAAGCATAAAGGTCTTTGCTTTAACAAGGTTTGCATCTGCGTGAATCCGTTTTTATCTGCGGCTAAATAAGGTTGTTCTTTAAGTATTGTATGAAATTGACCGGAGTAAATAGATGAATCCACAAGATTTTGCTTTTTTAAAAGAATTGGTCGAAATCCCCAGCCCTTCAGGTTATGAGCAACCGGCACAACGGATAATAAAAAAACAGCTTGCCGTGACTGCCGATAGTATGCACACCGATGTTATGGGTAACTTGATTGCCGAACTCAAAGGGGAGGGTGGACCACGGGTTATGCTGGCTGGTCACTGTGACGAAATCGGTTTCATGGTGCAGTTTGTTGATGATCGAGGTTTTATCTATTTTGGTGCCATCGGTGGGGTTGATCCCCATCTATCTCCGGGGCAGCGGGTGTTAATCCATACCGAACAGGGTGAAGTTCCAGGTGTCATCGGTAAAAAAGCGATCCATCTGATTGAACCGAAAGATCGTGATAAAGTCATCAGTCTCAAAAAGCAGTTTATCGATATTGGTTGTGTAACTCGTGATGAGGTTGAAGTCTTAATCCAGATTGGTGACCCGGTAACCTTTGCCGTCGGGGTGCAAACCCTGCAGAATGATCGGGCTACATCGCGGGCTTTTGATGATAAAATGGGTGCATTTATCGTTACTGAGGTGATGAAGCAGATCAAAGAGCAGGGTACTATTGCTGCCGATCTGTTTGCGGTATCCACGGTTCAGGAAGAGATCGGTTTACGTGGTGCGGCAACCAGCAGTTACGGTGTAAATCCCGACATTGGGATCGTTGTCGAAGTAACCCATGCCACCGATTATCCCGATGTCGAACAATCGGCCATCGGTCGGGTCGAACTCGGCAAAGGGCCGGTGATCGTTCGGGGAGCTAACATCAACCCGGTATTATTTAAGCTGTTGGTTGAAACTGCCGCAGCCGAAGAAATCCCCATCCAAATTATAGGCGTTCCCCGTGCCACCGGTACTGATGCTAATGTGATGCAATTGTCCCGTGGTGGAGTGGCGACGGCACTGCTGGGGATTCCATTGCGTTATATGCACACTCCAGTGGAGACTTTGTCTTTATCAGATTTGGATCAAGCTATTAAGTTGTTGGTAGCAGTGGTTAAGCGGATTGATGGTGATACTTCTTTTATCCCGGAGTGATGGGTAGAAGAATTGTGCGGTTGCTAATAGTTGAAAATATCCTTCCGGTGACAATTGCAAAGTTGATATGTTGCTAAAAGAAAAAGGCAGGGTTTTTACCCTGCCTTTTTCCAGTTTATCATCGTAATTTCAATTTGACGGTTATTTATTTCACCTTAATCTCAATTGACTTTGGTTTTTTGATCTCGGTCTTTGGTATCGTCAAAGTCAGCAACCCATCTTTAAAAGCGGCAGCAATTTTTTCTTCTTCGACGTTTTCTGGCAGGGTAAAGCTGCGGCTGAAACTGCCATAGAAGCGCTCGATGCGGTGAAACTTTTTACCCTTTTCCTCTTTTTCGAGTTTATTTTCCCCGGTAATATTCAGGACGTGATCTTCAACGTTGATTTTCACATCTTCGATCTTGATTCCAGGCACCTCGGCCTTAATATCGAAGCTGTCATCTGTCTCGCTGATATCGACCCGTGGCGCCCAATCAGCGCCCTTTGTGTTCAAGTCTTTACCACCCCGAAATGGCCACTCAGTCGACTTGGAGTATGGATCTAACATATCTTCCATCTCTCTAAAAGGATCCCATTTTGCCAGTTTCATAGTTCTCCTCCTCTTTATTGATTGCGGAGTCAGCACTTTCTGACGAACCGCCCGCATTCAATCCGCCAGAGTAAAAAGTTAGAGTGGATAGCTTCACTTTTAATAGTATCGCTCATATTTCTCTTTTCAAGTATTTGCGTCATATTATTAAGATAAAAGTTTTATAAAACGGTAGGTTAAGTATGTCTAATGGACGGTTGTTGATACTTCAGGAAGGCGTTAGTTTAAGGATGTGAATCGGCAAAATTCAGACTGTTTCCGATCCGTTGACTGTAGTTAAGATTACAGGCAACGGATCGGTTGCTGGGTGATTTTACTTTGATCCATTATTCTATGGTTTGTTCAGAGCGTTTCGTATTGCAACCGCAATTGACATCATATTGTATGGTTTTTGCACAAAACAATTGGCACCGAGAGCTAGCGTTTTGACTACCTCTTCATTTTTTGAATAGCCACTGGCAATTACCGCTTTTTGGTTGGGGTAGAGCTTGACAATGTTTGCGTAAGTTTCTCGACCATTAATTCCTGGATCCATAATCATATCGAGGAGGACTAAATCGACGGTGTTTTTTTTTATAAAACGTATTGCTTCTTCACCCGATTGTACTGTTTCGACCGAATAACCGAGGGTGGTTAATATCTGACTAGCAAGGTCGCGTTGTTGGTCAATATCGTCAACAACCAGAACTTTTTCGCCTTTGCCTTGAGGAAAGTCGGTATCGTTTGGATCGGTCGGCATTAATTTGTCGCCGTTAGTTGCCGGGAAAAATAGTTCGAAAATAGTGCCGCTGGCAGTACTATTAACAGTTATTGTGCCACCATGATCCTGCATGGTGTTCCAGACAATTGTAAGTCCCAGACCCGTTCCACTTGTGCGGCCCATCTTTTTCTTGGTGTAAAATGGTTCAAAAATATGTTCCAGATCGTCTTTTGTTATTCCCGATCCGGTATCGGCAACTCGCAGGATTGTATAGTTGCCCGGTTTAATTTGTTGTTGCATCGATTCGGTGAGTGAAATTACCCGATTTTCGGTAGTAATAGTGACCTTACCAGAATTATTTGATGCTTCTGCTGCATTGGTAACTAAGTTCATCAACGATTTAATCACGTGAATGGGTGAACATTCAATATTGAAAAGATTTTCATCGAGATTTTTGCTGATTTCAATGTTGGGATGGTTGGTTAGTAGTGTTTTTAATTCGGGTGAGGAACAGTAGTCAGTGATAATGGTATTGAGGCAATGGGGCTTTCTTTCCGCTGCAATGCCACGGGTCATGGTTAGTAGATCGGCAACCATGGCACTCGCTTTTTCACCCGAGTTCTGGATCGCTTTTATGGAAGGGCGCAGGGGGCTATCTTCGGGAAGTTTCATCAATAGGAGTTGCGGATAGCCAATAATTCCAGAAAGGATATTATTAAGATCGTGAGCTACCCCACCAGCCAGTAGCCCGATAGTTTTCATTTTTTCGGCGGCAGCTAGCTTTTGTAAAGCACGTTGTTCTTTTTCAACGGCATCATCACGTTCTAGCCGGTCCTGTTTTAACGCCATTGCCATGGTTTGAAAATCTTGACCAAAATCGACTATTTCATCAGAAAAATATCTTTTTGGCAGAGTTATTTCAGTTTCAATTTCCCCCCTGCTTATCAGTGAAGTTGCTTTCTTTAATCGGTTTATTGGTTTGGTGATTGAGCGACTAAATAGAAAGGCGGCAAAAAGGATAAACATTGTTGAAGCTAAAATAATATTCAAAAATGACTGGGTATGATTTTTGAGAATTAAATGGGTTTTTGTCTGCAGGCTCTCTTCAACTAGAATTAAGGGGATTTCACTGAGGTGGATCGCCGAACCAGTGACCGTTTCGCCGGCAAAATTAACGTAGACTTCGTGGCTAAAGTTATTGTCCACGATTAAATTTTTAATTGCCGGAATATCTGCGGCACTTTGGGCATTTAGGACCAGATTGAAATCGGGATGAAAAATGACCTTTTTAGTTTTGGCATTGACTATGTATTGAATCCGCCCTTCTGTCGTGTTTTTTACGAAGGTGTCAAACATGGAGTTGATGTTGATTTTTGCAAACAGTGCCCCCTTGTGTTTGCCCGTAGTCATGGAGATGATGGGGTAGTTCAGACAGATCAGTGGTTCATTGTTCCAGTGGCCAAATTTAACATTGCGTTGATTTAGTGTTTCAGGGTTGCAATTTTTAAGTTTTGATCCTTTGGGTATATATTCATAACGTGCCATAGAGTTCTGGACGATTCCATCCATATCGACAACTACCAATTTGTGGATATTTGGGTGGGTGAGGTAGAAAAAATTTAGTTTTGGTGTGTCGCTTGGTGACATAAAGAGCGACTTTGACGTGAAAGTTAAGACCTCATCATAGTGCTGCAGGGAGTGGTTTATCAATAGTGCCGATTTTTCCAGGCTTAACTGCGCATCTGATCGAATGTCATTGAACAGATACTCGCGGAGGTTATGATTGAAAAGAAATGAACCAACCAGTACTGGCAATAATGCAACAATAATAAATGCACAGAAAATTTTATAAAATAATCTAAGTTTCATCGTATGATTTTGTCAGCATGTGCTAGGAAAGATTCATCAAGTTTAATCCCAAGCCGATTTGCTTCGGCAAGTGAGACCACTAACTGAACATTGTCAGGGTTCTGGATTGCCAAGTTACCGGTTGGGGTTCCATTAAGTATTTTGTTGGCAAGTGTAGCAGCCTGTTTGCCGATGGAATAGAATGATGGGCTGTAGCCCATGATGCCACCTTTTGATATCAGGATGTTATCGAGGTTCATTATCGGTAAGTTGTATTGCCGCGATAAGTTAACCAAATCGCCAAAATATGCAATGGAGAGGGGATCTGGAACCATAAATATCCCTTGGATATCTGGATCAAAATTTTTCAACACAGCAGCCATATCTTTTTCGCTGTGAATATCATAATTACTGATTTCAAAATTAAGTGAAGTGGCGGTTGGATAGAGTATTTTCTGGATGGGTTTGTCAAGCCAGGTAGCACTATGTTGATAAAAGATGGCAATCTGTTTTATTTCTGGAAGTGCATTGCGGAATAATTCCAGTCTCTTCGGCATCATGGCAAAGGCATTGTAGCTGACACCGGTAATATGCCCGCCCGGTTTCTGCAGATTAGCAACAATTCCCGAGCCTACTGGATCGGCTACCATGGTGAAAATAACGGGAATCGGGTGGGTTTGTTGCAGTTCTTTTTTTACTGCTATTGTGACCGGGGTGGTAATAGTGAGAATGAGATCACATTTTTCATTTTGGAGAGTTTTTATGATAGCTGGAATTTGCGAGATATCCTTTTTCAGATCATAGACAAGGTAACGGACATTTTTGCTCTCTATTAGTCCCAATTGATTCAGACCATCAGTTAAGCCTTGCTGAGCATCGAGAAATTGAGTTGAATAGGAGATAACCCCGATGGTTACAACGGTTGGAGCCGTTTTTTCTGCCACTGATGGTGTCGGGAGCAGGGTTGTAAGTAGAATCGTCATGATAAACAGAAACGCACTTAATGTTTTCATAATAAGATCTCCATGATAATTTTCTAAGCTTAACATAGAACTTTTGAAATGCAAACATAATGGGCATAATCAACACAATTAGTATGTTTAACGTTGTAATAATTATAACCAAGAGTTGTTTCCCGTTGCTGCATCGGCCATCAATGCTGTTTATCTAACTAATTATTTCAGGATATTATTTATTATGAAAATAGTTTTTATCGAACCATTTTTTACCGGTTCACACGCCGCATGGGCACAGGAATATGCCGCTCGCAGTCGTCATCAGATCACAATCTTTAGCTTAAAAGGGCGTCATTGGAAATGGCGGATGCATGGTGGGGCAGTTTCTTTAGCACGTGAATTTCTAGCTGCCGATGTTCAGCCCGATCTGCTACTGGCAACCGATATGGTCGATTTGACCACCTTTTTGGCGTTGACCCGGCTGCGGACAGCCACTGTTCCAACCGCAATCTACTTTCACGAAAATCAGCTGACCTATCCCTGGTCGCCGACCGATAGTGATCCACAGCAACAACGTGATGTTCATTATGGTTTTATCAATTACGGGTCGGCTTTGGCAGCTGATGCGGTGTTGTTTAATTCTGATTATCATCGCCACTCTTTTTTGCAGGAGTTGCCTCAATTTTTGCAAACATTTCCCGATTATAATGAAGCTGAAACGGTGCAGCAGATTGTTGACAAGAGTAAAACTTTGCACTTGGGTATTGATCTGCAAAAGTTTGATCAATTTCGCCCACAATTGGCTACCGATGATCAACGACCGCCATTGATCCTCTGGAATCATCGTTGGGAGTACGATAAAAATCCCAGTGAGTTCTTTCGAGCTCTTTATGCTTTGCAGGAACAAAATATCGATTTTGAAGTGGCGGTATTGGGTGAATCGTACCGGAAAATACCGGCAGTTTTTGCTGAAGCGAAGGACAGACTGGCCGACCGGATTGTCCATTGGGGCTATGCCGAAAACTTTTCTGACTACGCTAGCTGGCTGTGGCGAGCTGATATTTTGCCGGTCACATCAATTCACGATTTTTTTGGTATCAGTGTGGTAGAGGCAATTTACTGTAATTGTTTTCCGTTTTTGCCCAAGCGACTTGCATATCCTGAACATATATCGGACGATTGTCGGGACCGGTGTTTCTATCGTGATTTTGATGATCTGGTAGTAAGGCTCAAGGGTGCTTGTTTGCAGGTTGTGCCTCTGCGGCGTGAAAAGTTGCAAGGGATGGTTGCCCATTACGATTGGGGTCATATGGTCGAAATATATGACCGTCTGTTGGCAGAGCTATAAATCTATTATGATTATCTAAGTTTATTCAACCACTTTGCCACCAAGGCGCCAAGAGCACCAAGAAAAGCGTAAGGGTCTTTTATGGTTCAAAAACAAACAAATGGTTTTTAACTTTTGACCTTCTTGGTGACCTTGGCGCCTTGGTGGCTATTAAAGGTTTTCTGTCCAGCCGGTCTTCATATCAGGTGGAGTCAAATGGATAACCAGATAATCTATTTACATGTCAGTTAGGTCAAGCCCATCATAATTGGTGAGAAATCCTTTGATTTTTGCGGCAATTTGTTCAACTCCGCCAGTTTCTTCACTTTCGATGTTTAGTGGTAGTTGTGGGTCGTGTAGTGATTTACGCAGTAGTGCCCAACCGTTGCCCGCAGATGCATCGCAGGTGACGTGAACCCCTTCATAGTTGTTCGGTGTTAAATCCCAGCCCGCAGTCTGTTTTACAAAAGCAGCAAATCCTTCAAGTACCGTATCTGCATAGGAACTGAAATCGGCCATCTTGATTTTGGGGCGATATTCGGCTGCTTTTACCGGCTCTGGCAGCTCAGCAATGAGTTCATCAATCGTCCCGTTTCCAGCAGCTTTAAGTTGCGCAATCTTAATCAGGATTTTGGCAATCTGGTAGGCACCGTCATCCAGAAAATAGTTTTCTTTGAGGGCGCCGTGTCCGGAGGTTTCAAGTGCCAGCCATGATTCTTCTCCAGCCGTATTGAGGCGCACAGCTTCGTTGATTACGTTACGGTAGCCACGCTGATAGCGATGGTGAGTGCCGCCAAGTTTTTCTTCGATCCACCATTTTAGCCCGGTTGAAGTTACCGAGTCGGTGACAATCACCGATCCGGGATGGTCTTCGAGGACGATGGTTGCCATCAGGGCAATGAAACGATTGCGGTTGATCGGGGCTCCATTTTTATCGACGGCACCAGCTCGATCGACATCGGTATCAAAAATGATTCCGAAGTCAGCACCGTTGTCTTTAACGGCGGTAATGATTGCAGTCATTGCCTTTTGATCTTCGGGGTTGGGAATGTGATTTGGAAACATCCCGTCGGGTTCGAGAAACTGGCTGCCGGTGGTGTCTGCACCGAGGGGGTTAAGGACCTTCTCGACGAAAAAACCGCCAGCGCCATTGCCCGCATCAACGACAATCTTCAGGTCGTCCAGCGGTGTGTCGACACCGACACCTGTGCGGATGATAGTAACGAGGTGGGCAGCATAATCATCCATCAGATTGACGGATGTCGGGCTGACAGTGGGTATGTCGGCGAGTTCGCCAGTTTGGGCAGCAAGAGTTAAAATTTTTGTGATGTCCTTTTTTTCCAGCCCACCTTCACGGATGAAAAATTTCACTCCATTGCGGTTAAACGGCAAGTGGCTGGCAGTTAGCATCATTGAGCCGTCGTAGTTGTGGTTTTCAAATACAGTCGACATGAACATGGCGGGGGTGGAGGCAAGCCCACAGTCGAAACCTGTCGCACCAGCTGTTGCTAACCCTTGTAAAATACAGTTTTTGATTTTGTCGGCAGAAATACGGGAATCGGTGCCGACCGAAATCTTTAGTTGGCTGACCGGTTTGCCAAGTCGCTCCGAAAGCCACTCAGCAAAGGCGAAACCGATTGAACGGACAATTGGAACGTGCAGCGTTACTGGTTGGCCTGCAACGCCAGTAATTGCTACTCCACGGATATCACTGCCGTTTTGTAGTTTTAGCCATTTTTCCATGGTATCGCCTTTGTAGTAGTAATAATAAAACCGCCCCATAAATTTTATGGAGCGGCTCAATATTTTCTTAGAAATAATGGTTGTCCATGATGGACAAATCCTTTTTGTTGTTATTTACGCCTGCTCGGTGCTGGTCTCGTTTGACTTGAGCCAAACTTTTTAAAGCCACTTTTGGCTTTGCCAAACTTTCTCCGTTTGGAAAAATCATTTGCCGGGGCTTTATATGACCCTGAATCGGGGCTGATTTGTAGTTGCTCATCACAAACCCAAACTCCTTTGAGCTTGTGTAGCGTATCTTCAGAAATGTTTTTGGGCAAATCTACCAGGCTGAACTGGTCAAATAACCTGATTCGACCTATGTCTTTGCTATTCATTTTTCCTTCATTGCTGATAGCACCGACAATATTTCCTGGTTCAACGCCATGCTTACGACCAACTTCAATGCGGAAGGTTTGCATTTGGTCATCGCTGGTTTTTCGCTCCCGTCTTGGGGAACTGTTCCGTTCACTCCGCTCATGACGTTCCGGGTGAGACTCTTCGACAAAAGCTTCGGTCGGATTAAGGGGGCGCTCTTTTTGTAGTAAATATGCCAGGGTTGCAGCAATTTTGCGGTGTCCGATGTCATATTCACTTTGGTACTGATCAATCAATTCTTCAAAAAATTCGAGATCCTGTGATTCCATAGTGGCAGAAATCTGTTCTTTGAATTGATTGATCCGGCGATTGGTAATATCTTTACGGCTTGGTAATGCCATCGCTTTAATCGGTTGCCGGGTGGCTCTTTCAATGGCGGCAAGCATCCGTCTTTCTCGTGGGGCAACAAACAGAATCGCTTTACCTTCACGTCCAGCACGGCCAGTTCGTCCGATACGGTGGATATAAGCTTCAGGGTCGTAGGGGATATCGTAGTTAACTACGTGGCTGATCCGTTTAACATCTAGACCACGGGCAGCAACGTCTGTTGCGACGACGATATCAAGAGAGCCATCTTTAAGACGCTCAACCGTTTTTTCCCGTAACATCTGGGTCATGTCACCATTAAGGGCAGCACTCGAAAATCCACGTGCTTCGAGTTTTTCTGCCAGTTCTACGGTAGTTATTTTGGTACGTACAAAAATCAACATACCGTCTATATCTTCAGCTTCAAGAATTCTGGTTAGTGCATCGAGCTTATGCAAACCTTTGACTTGCCAGAAACGCTGTGAAATTCTTTCAACTGTCGAGGTTTTGCTTTTAATCCTGATTTCAAGTGGATCACGCAAGTGTTTGCGGGCAACACCCAATACTTCTTTTGGCATTGTAGCGGAGAACAGAGCTGTTTGCCGCTCTTCAGGGGCGTAACCAAGTATCTGTTCAACATCATCAATGAAGCCCATTTTCAACATTTCATCGGCTTCATCAATAAC
>DAOWKG010000188.1 GCA_030639985.1 Desulfuromonadaceae bacterium | reverse complement strand
AGAGGCTCGTGACCACATCGCCACCTATGGTTCTCTCCATACCGAGGTTATTGTCACCAACGACTATCGGCTATCACAACGGTTTTTACGCGAAATCAATTCGAGCGTAGTGATGGTCAATGCATCATCCCGTTTCTCTGACGGCAATCAGCTGGGGCTCGGTGCCGAAATAGGAATTTCGACCACCAAACTCCACTCTTTTGGACCGATGGGCTTGGAAGACCTGACCACACGTAAATTTGTCGTGCTGGGAGATGGGCACGTGCGGGAGTAAACTCATGCATATCGGGCTGCTTGGTGGCACTTTTAACCCGATTCATCGTGGCCACCTCCATATCGCTGAAGAAGTGTTGCGCAGTTGCAATCTCGATCAAGTTTGGTTTATCCCCACGGCAAACCCGCCCCATAAAGAGTTAGCCGCAGCGGTCCCCTTTGAACACCGACTGGCAATGGTGGAAGCAGCGTTGGCAGATTATCCCCGATTCTGCAGTTGTGATATCGAAGGGCGCCGGGGTGGGATCAGTTATTCGGTTGAAACCTTACAGCAGTTAAATACCACTTATCCACAGCATGACTTTTATTTTATCATGGGACTCGATTCCTTTCAGGAAATCGCCCTGTGGAAAGATTATCCCCGACTATTTGAGCTTGCCCATATCGTCGTAACGGCAAGACCGGGTTTTTCCGGTTCATTACAGGAGCTCCTACCAGTTGCTATCGCTGACCGCTTCTGCTATGATTCCGACTCGAAAAACCTCCGGTTTGATACCGGATTCTTATTGATTTCGGTTGCCTACACCGATTACGATATCTCATCCACTGAGATCAGGCAGTGCCTGGCAGGACAACGGGATATTCGTGGGCAGCTACCGCAGACAGTTATTGATTATATCGGAGCCAATCAGCTCTATTTGTAACTAATTTTCATTCTTTAGCAGAACAAACATCAGTTAGGTTTTAAATTGCAAACATTAGAAACAGCACTATTGGCCGTCGAATATGCCCTCGATAAAAAAGGCATTGATCTCAAGCTACTTGACGTCCGGGGAATCTCTACCTTGACCGACTACCTATTGCTGGTTTCGGGTCGTTCCGATCGTCAGGTTCAAGCGATAGCTGAAAACATCAAAACCGAGTTTAAAAGTCAGCACACCATCATGCCCCTGGCAATTGAAGGGATGGACAAGGGACGCTGGGTATTGATCGACTATGGTGAGATCATGGTCCACGTTTTCCAACCAACCGTGCGTGAGTTTTATGACCTTGAAGGGTTGTGGAGTGAAGCACCAGAGGTAGAACTGGCGCAGACTGAAGCCCCGTGAAATTACGGCTGATTTGTATTGGTAAGCTGGCGGAAGCTTGGCAACGACAAGCTGCTGCAGATTATGCCAAACGATTGCAACGTTACTTCCCCCTCGATATTATTGAACTGAAAGAGGAAAAGGGGGGGCGCAAAGGGGATACGGTCAGAATAATTAAAGCCGAAGGCGAACGAATTCTGGCAAAAGTTCCAGCGAAATCATTCCTGATTGTTCTGGATGAAGGTGGCCGCAATGTTGGCTCTGAGAAACTGGCAGAACTCCTGTCTACCGAAATGGTACAGGGAGGAAGAGATTGGTGCCTGGTAATTGGCGGCCCGTACGGTTTTGATACTGCAGTTCGCAATCGGGCAGATATGATTTTATCACTATCAAAAATGACATTTACGCACCAGATGGCAAGAATTTTATTACTTGAGCAACTTTATCGTAGTTGCTCCATTATTAATAATGAGCCCTACCATAACCGGTAGTTGTTTTTACGGAGGCGGATTAAGCTAATGGACGAGGAAGAACTTGCAGAAATTAAGGCGCATCTCCTGCAGATGCGCGACGATGTTTTAGCTGAATCTGAACGTGCCTATGCTGCATCCCAGTCACTGGGTAAAGACGGTGTTCCAGATATCGGTGATATGTCATCAAATAGCTACAACCAAGAAGTATTGATGAACCTGAGTGAAACCCAACGTTCCCGAGTACGTGACATAGATGCTGCTTTAAAACGGATGGATGAGGGCGTTTATGGCTTATGTATGCGCTGCGAGGAAGAAATTCCACCACGACGCATGGAAGTGCGGCCATTCTCCCGTTACTGTGTTGACTGCAAAACCGAAGTCGAACAATTTGGTGAATAAATAACCCTGTGACCCATATTGGGTGGGTCAGCCTGGAGATAGTCATGATTCTAGTTGCAACGTTGGTATTGGCTTTTATTGTTTTTGCCGTTGGGTTTCTTTACTTTTGGGGAGTTAATCCCGGCGACATTACCGTTTTTCTAACCAACGACATTAGCTATACTTTACCTTCAGCGATTATGCTGATCTGCGTATTGCTGATTGGCTTGGCGATTGGCAATAGTCTCCATTTTCTCAGTGCCTTTTTCTACTCTTTTAAACACTGGAAGGGTGGACGACGGATTAAAAAGGGTGAAGAGATCGGTCTGATCTATCGTAGCGGCGTCGGCCGTTTACTTTCTGGTGATTTGAAGAAAGCCCGAGTTCTGCTGAAAAAAGCCCTCGATCGTGACCCCCGTCGAGTCGATGTTTATCTTGCCCTAGCAAGTGTAGCCTTGCAGGAAAATAACGTTCCGGAAGGGATCGAGTTATTAAAAAAGGCTCGTAAACTTGAGCCTAAAGGGATTGAGGTTCTGTTTAAACTGGCAGCTACTTATGAAGAAAATGACCGCCGCGACGAAGCGATAGCCATTTATCGTGAGCTGGCAGAAGATGATAGTAACAATCGCAAGGCAATGCGGGCATTGCGGGATATCCAGATGGATCTTGGTAATTGGCAAAATGCTTTGGATTTGCAGAAAAAAATCATCAAGACATCAAAATCAGGGGTAAAAGCCGAAACCGAAAAACAAGTCATGTTGCAACTACGCTACGAGGTTGCCCATGCCAAGCTTGAAAGTGGTGAACCTGGTCAAGCGATTGAAGTCTGCCGCGATATCATCAAAAAATCGGCTAACTTCACTCCAGCGCGGGTTACATTAGGCGATGCCTACCGTCAATCTGGCAATGATGATGATGCGGTCAAGGTATACCAAGATGGCTACAAAACTCTAAAAAAGAGTGTTTTTCTGGCACGGCTCGAAGACCTGTATATCAATGCCGAAGACCCAGCCACACTACTGGCTTTCTACCGCAGTCAAATGGAAAGCGACAGTAAAGATCTGCTGCTCAAGCTCTATCTTGGCCGACTATGTTTACGATTGGAGATGGTTGACGAAGCAATTAAGCACCTGACCGATCTGGAAACTTCGGGGGTAGATTTCACCAAACTACATCTATTGTTGGCCGAAGCACACCGGCGACGCAACAATGTTGATGAAGCGGTGGTTGAGTACCAAAAGGCGCTACAAATTGATAGTCGCCTGTTGCTAGGTTTTATTTGCGACAATTGTGGTGCCAGACTTACCGAATGGCATAGCCGTTGCCCTGATTGTAAAACTTGGGATTCCCTCAGCTTACCAGAACGAAAACAAATTCAAGAAGCCAAGCTTTATTCTGGACCAAACGCAATTCCACACGCTGTTCCGGGCGAATAAAAAATGGCTGCGGCACCAGTTGCCCTGGTAATTTTGGATGGCTGGGGAATTAGTGAGAGCTGTGATTACAATGCCGCCTGTCAAGCGCAGACGCCGGTTTTGGATCGGCTGCGACAGGAATATCCAACCAGCCGTTTAAGTGCATCGGGTGCCGATGTCGGCTTGCCAGATGGGCAGATGGGTAACTCTGAGGTCGGCCATCTGAATATCGGTGCCGGACGGATTATTTATCAGGATCTCAGTCGGATTAGTCTGGCAATTGAAGACGGTTCTTTCTTTACCAATCCCGTATTAAAGCGAGCTTGTGAACGACTGGTTACTTCGGGTGGCAAACTTCACCTGCTGGGGCTACTCTCTGATGGTGGGGTCCACTCCCACAACACCCATCTCTATGCCTTGGTACGACTGGCACAGCAAATGGGGATTAAAGACGTTTGTATCCATGCCTTTCTGGATGGCCGTGATACCCCACCTAAGAGCGCCATTAGCTATCTCCAACAATTAGAAGATGAACTTGCTAAAATTGGCCTTGGTCGGATTGTCACCATTACTGGTCGCTATTGGGCGATGGATCGTGACAATCGCTGGGAACGGGTTGAAAAGGCCTATTTGGCACTGACAGAAGGAATTGGTCATGCTGCCAAAACTGCTGCTGAAGCAATCACCCAAGCTTATGCTGCGGACCAAACCGATGAGTTTGTTGAACCCAGAATCATTGGTACTCCGGGGACGATTGCCGATAACGATGGTATTATCTTCTTTAATTTTCGGGCTGATCGAGCCAGGGAGATAACCAGAGCATTTACTTTAGTCGATTTTTCCGGATTTAAACGTAAACAAAAAATCCAACTAGTCGATTACGTTTGTCTGACTGAATACGACGAAACCTTTACCCTCCCAATCGTTTTTCCATCTGAAACCTATCCTGATATTCTTGCAGATGTCATTGCAAATGCCGGTTTCAAGCAGTTAAGAATTGCCGAAACCGAAAAATATGCCCACGTAACATTTTTCTTCAATGGCAGCGTCGAAGCTGCATGGCCGGGTGAAGACCGAATCTTAATCCCCTCGCCACAGGAAGTTTCAACCTACGATCAAAAACCAGCAATGAGTGCAGTTGCGGTAACAAATGCCGTGGTTGAACAGGTTGAAACCGGTAATTACCAGTTGATCATCCTTAATTTTGCCAACTGCGACATGGTCGGTCATACCGGAATCCTAACTGCAGCGATCGCAGCAGTTGAAACGGTAGATAGTTGTGTAGGAAAAGTAGTTGCGGCAGTAACCAAAGCTGGTGGAAAACTACTCATAACTGCAGATCACGGCAACTGTGAGCAGATGAACGATGCTGCTGGTAACCCACATACAGCGCATACGACCAATCCAGTGCCATTCATTTTAATCGATCCGGAGCATCCCGAGCAAACCGTACATGATGGGATTCTTGCCGATCTGGCACCAACGATTCTCGACCTATTACAGCTCGAAATCCCAGCGGCAATGACAGGTAAAACGTTACTCGATTAAATTTTTAAAAATGGAAATGGGGGATTTCCTATCAAATCACACTTATTTACGCTATTAAAACTACTGTTCCCCCCGGCCTGCCCTCTCTGTGGCAACACTTTGCCGGCTGGTTATGGCGATATTTTTTGTGCCGATTGCTCTGCCGGTTTCAGCCCAATGCCGGCTGCCCACTGTTGCCAATGCGCCCTCCCCTTTGCCGGAGTAACCAATAGCTCACATCTTTGTGGCCGCTGCATAAAAGAATCACCAGCATATACCAACGTTTTTACTGTCGGCCTCTATGAACAAACATTACGGCAAGCAATTCATCAATTTAAGTTTAACCAGAAAGTTGGCTTAGATCGACCCTTGGGGCAATTAATGGCACAAAGTATCGCCTCCGATTTGGATATAGACCTTATTATTCCGGTACCATTGCATCGTAAACGTTTACAGGAACGGAGTTACAATCAAGCATTATTGCTGGCGCGGGAGATATCCAGAATTAAAAAAATTCCGCTTGAAATTGATTTATTACAGAAGCAAAAAGAAACTGCCTCACAGCAAGGGCTGTCAGCTCGAGAACGTGAGCAAAATCTACAGAACGCATTTGTCGTAGCGGGCGGGGTGAAAGCAAAAACAGTACTTTTAGTTGATGATGTCATGACTACCGGGGCAACAGTAGCAGCCTGTAGTAAGGAATTAAAAGGAGCTGGAGCTGCCGCTATTCATGTTGTAGTTATCGGGCGCGCGGCTATCTAGAGCTATCAATTCAGTTTTTTTACTATAAAAACCGCAAAGTGCTATAATAGTGACCCATTTACTGGCTATTCTGGGGGACACCATGGATTCAAAATTTCATAATTTGCTGGCTGAATATCCTCTAGAAACGTTACTACAAACTATCCCCACCGGATTATTTCTCATCGATGCAAATAAAATAATCGTTTATTGGAATACTGAAGCAAGCCGGATTACCGGCTATACCGCCGCAGAGGCAGTTGGTAAACACTGTTCGTTTCTGCGCGGCATCCCTTGCGATAATGAATGTGGCCTTTTCTCTGACACAATAAGTAAACCTGATATTGGAGTCTCTTGCTCATTCCAACACAAAGATGGGCACACTATTGCTCTGACCAAAAATGTTGACCTGCTGCGTGACGCATCTGGAATCATTATCGGTGGAATTGAATCATTTGTTGATGTTTCCCGCCTCAAAAAGCTTGAAACCAGTTTGCGGGCAGCCGTTGAAGAACGAACCTATGAGTTGGAGCTGGAAAAAGCGGGACTGCGGGCGGTGCTCGATGGCATGGTAGATCCAGCCTACATTTGTGACACTAGTTACCGGATTACTTTTGTTAATCGGGCGATGCATGACGAAGTTGGTGATATTGATGGTAAATACTGCTACCAACTGATTTTTCAAAAAGATGCGGTTTGCCCAGACTGCCCAATGGCACAAGTTTTGGACGGACAGATAGTCCGGCAAGAAAAGTTCCATGAAGTGACTAGGCGCACCTGTGAAATTGTCCATTCACCTTACCCATTAGCAAGCAATCCCACCCACAAACTTGCCGTCAGTCGTGATATTACCGAACGGATAGAAATCAGGCGGCAACTACAGCAGACCAATCGTGAATTAGACGCTTTTGTTTCAACCGTATCTCACGATTTGCGCTCGCCATTAACACCACTGATAGGTTTTGCTGACCTGCTGGATGAGCGTTATAGCGATCAGCTTGATGATATTGGTCGTGAATCCATAGCTGAAATCAAGAAAACCGCCGAAAAAATGAAGGACCTCCTGGAGGAACTCCTCTCATTGTCCCGGGTCGGGCAATTAAAATTCCCCGAACAGCCCGTTAATGCAACGGCAGTAGCCGAAGGTGCAATGCTGGAATTGGCAGATAAAATTCTGGGGTTACGGGCAAAAATAGAGATAGACGCCTTGCCGGAAGTTTTACTACCAGAACCGTTGTTGGCCGATCTTTTCCGGAACCTTTTAGAAAATGCTCTAAAGTATGCCGGGAAACATAACCCCAATATTGAAATTACCGGTCAGAAGTTTTCTGATCGGGTACGCTACAAAGTAATAGATCATGGGTTAGGAATTGATATTGCGGAGCATGAAACAATATTCGAGCCATTTAATCGTGGTAGTAGCAGCAAAGGCTATCCCGGAACCGGGATCGGGTTAGCGACAGTAGCAAAGATTGCCAGAGTTGCGGATGGCAGTGTCTGGGTTGAAGAAACCCCCGGAGGTGGTGCAACCTTTATTATCGATTTACCCGCCCCCGATTAAAATGGGTAATTCAGGCCGGCAACTCTTTGGCCATAAGTAAGGTCGTAAAATCATCTGCGGGAACTGGCTTGCTGAACAAGAAGCCCTGACCATACTGACACCCATGTGAATGGAGGAAATCCCGCTGCTCTTCGTCCTCAATCCCCTCGGCAATAACCTTTAAGTTCATGTTGCGGGCAAGGTCGATAATCGAGGTGGCAATTGCAGCATCATTTTGATCGGTAGTTATATCACAGACAAAAGACTGGTCAATTTTCAAGTTATCAATCGGGAACCGTTTCAGGTAGGCCAAAGACGAATAACCAGTACCAAAGTCATCGATTGAAAGCTGGACTCCCATCGCATGCAGTTCAATCATGGTAGCTATAGCCACACCGACATCATACATCAAAACACTTTCAGTTATTTCCAGATCTAGATAGCGGGCTTCAAGTCCAGTATCTTGCAGGATACGCTTGACCATTTTAGCCAGATCCTTCTGCCGGAATTGACGGGCTGACATATTAACCGAAATACAAATGGGGTCAAAGCCAGCCTTTTGCCAGGCCCGATTCTGGGTGCATGCAGCTCGCAATATCCATTCACCCATCTTGACAATCAGTCCAGTCTCTTCTGCCATGGGAATGAAATCTACTGGAGAAATCATCCCATGTTCTGGGTGCATCCAACGCATCAATGCCTCGGCAGCAACAATTTTATTGGTATCAAGATCAATCTGGGGCTGATAATGAACCACCAAGCGTTCGTGATCTACAGCTTGGCGCAGGGCACTTTCAAGGCTGAGGAGTTCACTGGCACGTTCATTGATACCACTGGTGTAAAAATAGTAGCTGTCACGCCCCTGTTCCTTGGCTTTATGTAAAGCGGCATCGGCACTCTTGAGTAACGAACTTTCATTATCTCCATCCTGCGGATAGAGACTAATTCCAATGCTGGCAGTAATAACTAGCTCATACCCTTCAAGTTCAATAACAGGAGATATTGACTGACGAATCTCTTCTGCAAATAAAATTACATTTTGAACATTTGAAGTTTTGTCGAGCAGAATGGCAAATTCATCACCACCGAGACGGGCAACCGTATCAACCGCGCGAATACAGTTTTTAATTCGATCCGCAACTATGCAGAGGAGACGATCTCCCAGTTCATGCCCGAGGGAATCGTTGACTTTTTTAAATCTATCCAGCCCGACCAGCAACACTGCAACCTGATGTTGATCCATGCGTGCAATAGATAGCGACTGCTGGAGGCGATCACGAAACAGTTGTCGGTTAGGTAGTTCAGT
>DAOWKG010000241.1 GCA_030639985.1 Desulfuromonadaceae bacterium | reverse complement strand
GAAAAGCCTACGGTTTTAGAACGCTGAAATGCTTACAAATCGCCCTATATCACGAACTTGGCAAGTTGCCAGAACCTGAGTATCTCCACAGATTCTGCTGATGAGCCAAATATATAATCAATAATTTAAAATCGATCCACTTCTTCCACGTTTTTCTGTATAATAGTTCGGATTTGATAGACGTGGATTTTTTAGGAGTAGTTTTATGCTGAAGTTGGGCTTACGGTTGTTTTGTTGTAGTTTGCTGTTGCTTTGCCTGCAACAAGTTTTGGTTGCTCCGGTAGTGGCTGATGAAAAGGCAGAGCGGATCAATTTGTTGCAGCAAAAGATGGCTAAGCTGCAAGAATTACTAGCTAAGGTGCAGGAAGAGAAGTTACGCGAACAACCGCCGACAGATATCCCCTGGCAACCAATCCTTGCATCTGGGGATGAGCGTCCGGGCTATTATCAATATGCCTATCTGTTGGCACCACAGATGCGAGCAACCGATCTTGATAGTGTCTTGCAGCAACTCAACTACATTGCCACTCAGGATGAAATGAAAGAGCGTGGGGTATTATTTGTTGTCCCGGCATTGCCTTTAGCTGCCGGTGAAACTATGGCGGTCAAAAAATATAATCGTGACCTTGCCGCAACATTTCTAAAAAAAACGGGGTTGCCTAGCGCAATTGAGGGGGGACTGATAATTGCTCCGGTGCCGTTGGGAAGTGCAAGTATTGTCACCGAACCGTTGTTGTTTATTGATTTGAGCGGTTGTGATCAGATGTTGAAATCACGTATTTTTGCTTTATTGCAAAATTATCGACTTTTTACCGAAGAGGGCAGTCCCCATGGTTATGTTTGGGAGTTGTTGAAAAAGACTGCGCCGCAGATATTTACAATTTATATGCATGATAACGTGGCGTGGTTGCAGTTGGAGCAGTAGTTTGAATCTTTATTATTCTGGGAACAGTTCAAAGTTTACCGATGAAATTTAACTGGAGTTACTGATGGGTCAAAAACAGGAAGAATTTATCCCTAAATGGATCGCTTGGGAGAGTACCCAGCGGTGTAATCTCAGCTGTGTTCATTGTCGTTGTTCGTCTGACATGGAAGCTGCTGAGGGAGATTTTAGTACCGCCGAAGCATTTAAGCTGATTGATGATATGGGTGAAGTCAGCAAACCGGTAATGGTCCTTTCCGGTGGTGAACCGTTGTTGCGGGAAGATATCTTTGAGATTGCCCAGTATGGAACCGACAAAGGTTTACGCATGTGCATGGCGACCAATGGGACGCTGATCACCGATGCTGTTTGTGAAAAGATGAAGGCTGCCGATATCAAAATGGTTTCGCTGTCCCTGGATGGTTCAACTGCTGAAATCCATGATAACTTTCGTAACAGCCCGGGTGCCTATGCCGGGGTAATTCGTGCTGCTGAAACGTTAAAGCGTAATGGCATAAAGTTTCTGGTTAATTCATCATTCACAAAACGGAATCAGAACGATATCGCGGCAACCTTCAAGGTGGCAAAAGGGCTGGGAGCAACCGCCTGGTACATGTTTATGATTGTCCCCACCGGTCGTGGTGAAGAGATCATGAGTGAGTTGATTTCGGCCGAAGATTATGAAGAAATCCTGTCCTGGCACTACGAGCAGGAAAAAAATGAAGATGAAATATTGATGCGGCCGACCTGTGCGCCCCATTATTATCGGATCGTACCGCAAAAAGCCAAGGCCGAAGGGGCCAATTTTAAACGCCGCAGTCTGACTTTTTCTACCGGCGGCGGCAAAGGGTGTATTGCTGCCCAAACCATCTGTTTGATCGATTGTTTTGGCAACCTTAAACCCTGTTCCTATTTTCATTCCTCCGTTGGTAATGTCAAACAGGTGCCGTTTAAAGAACTCTGGTTTAATTCCAAAGTTTTTAACGATTTGCGCGATTTCAGTAAGTACAAGGGGAAGTGTGGCGAGTGTGAATACCTCAACGTCTGTGGCGGTTGTCGTGCTCGGGCAGACGCGGTTTATGGTGATTACATGGCCGAAGAGCCATTCTGTACCTATATACCACCCCGCACCAAAAAGAGATTAGCAGCAGAAGCTGCCGGAAAATAATCGATCGGGCGCAGCAAACGCAGTGCTCTAAAGAGAAAATGAAATGGGAGATTTAAGATCATGACTAGCGAATATAATTTTATCAAAGCGTGCTGGTGTCAGCCGGTTGATCAGGTGCCAGTTTGGTTGATGCGTCAGGCGGGACGTTATTTGCCGCAGTATAAAGCGGTACGGGCACAAGGGGGCGGTACTTTCCTCGATTTGTGTAAAGATCCAGCGCGGGCGGCAGAGGTTACGATTCAGCCGATTGATATCCTCAATGCCGATGCCGCAATTCTGTTTTCCGATATCTTGACTCCGATTGAGCCGATGGGGATGGAACTCGATTTTGTCCCCGGACCGGTTTTTGCTAATCCTATCCGCACCGCTGACGATGTTGATGCTTTGACCGTTCCCGAGGATATGGCCCAGGCGGTTTCTTATGTCCCTGCTATCATCAAGCGCTTGCGAGTCGCATTTGAGGGTCGGGTACCGTTGATTGGGTTTGGCGGTGCACCATTTACCTTGGCTTGTTATATGGTGGAAGGTAAAGGGAGTAAAGATTTTGCCAGCCTCAAGCAGATGATGTATTCAGATTTCCCCCTTTACGATGCCCTGATGCAGAAAATTACCGAGATGGATCGTCGCTATCTGAATATGCAGATCGAAGCGGGCGCCCAAACGATTCAGATTTTTGATACTTGGGGTGGTCTGCTGTCACCGCAGGATTTTGAACGTTACATCCTCCCTTATACCAAAAAGTTGATCGATGGTCTTAATCGGGACGGGATTCCGATTATCTATTTTGTTCGCAATGGCGGCACCATGCTGGAGTTGATCAAGCAGTCCGGTAGTGATGTCGTCGGTCTTGATTGGCACGTCAATATTGATAAAGCTCGAGCAATTCTCGGTGCTGATGTGGCGGTGCAGGGTAATCTTGATCCCACCGTTCTCTATGCTCCAGATGATTATATCGAGCGTGAAGTGCAGCGGATTCTTGACGAAAATGGCGGCCAGCCCGGATTTATCTTTAATCTTGGCCACGGGATATTGCCAACTGTTCCACCGGCAAAAGCGATCCATATGGTTGAATGTGTCCACCGTTTAAGCCAAAAATAGTGTGAGGAGTGAGGGGGGAGGTGTCAGGTGTTGTCCTTGCCCCTCTCTCCTCACTCCTTACCCCTTACCCCTTACCGGTTATCCGCCTCACCCCTCACGGATTCCTTATGACTACTAGCAAGCCAACAGCTTTGATTTTCCTCAATATGGGTGGCCCCGATTCCCTTGCTGCCGTTAAGCCATTTCTTTATAACCTGTTTTCTGATCGTGAGTTGATTCAACTTCCGGCTGGTGCTTTATTGCAGAAGCCATTTGCAAAGTTGCTTTCCCATTTTCGTGCCAAAAAAGTGGTAGAAAACTATCGTGCCATTGGCGGCAAATCACCATTGTTGGAGTGGACGCAAAAACAGGCTGCGGGGACGGCGCAACGGTTGGGAGAAAACTTTAAGCCCTATGTGATTATGCGTTATTGGCAACCACGGGCTGAGGAGGTGCTGGCAGAGATCAAGATGGCCGGAATTGAAACGGCGGTGGTGGTGTCGATGTATCCCCATTATACCGGAGCAACCACCGGCAGTAGCGTCAACGATTTTAAACGGGCAGCGAAAAAAATCCATCCCACTCTTGATTTTCAGTTGATTGAACAATGGTATGACTGGCCCGCTTATCTGGATGCTTTGGCCAATCGGATTAACTCCGGGCTTGAACACTATCACCCGCTGTTGCGTGATGAAGTACAAATTCTGTTTTCTGCCCATGCGCTGCCGCAAAAATTTATTGACCGAGGTGATCCTTATCAGCAACAGGTAGTGGCGACGGCAACTGAGGTTATGCAGCGGGTCGGTGATTATGCCTGGTCAATCGCTTATCAGAGCCGTAGTGGCCCGGTAAAATGGATGACTCCGGGTACTGAAGAGGCATTGCATGGTCTTGCCGATGATGATCATCATGCCGTATTGATGGTGCCGATTTCATTTGTTTCGGATCATATCGAAACCCTTGAGGAGATTGATATCCAGTACCATAATCTTGCTACCAGTTTAGGATTGGTACATTTCCGGCGCGCACCTTCGTTGAATGATGGCGGCGATTTTCTCGATGCTATGGCAGCACTGGTACGGGATCGTTGTCAGAATTGATTTTCTTAGCTGGCGGTGTTGTGATTAGCCCTCGACCGACCCTTTAGTGATAGCTGGAGGTCGGGCGAGGGCGCTGATATTGATTCAGGAAAGAGCTATGGTTCAGCCTGAACCGTAGGAGTGAAGTCCGGAAAGAACCAGGTTGACTCCCAGATAACAGAAAATGGTAGCGGCAAAGCCGAAAATCGAGAGCCATGCAGCACGGCGGCCAACCCAGCCACGGGTGAACCGGGCATGGAGGAACGCAGCATAGAGAAACCAGACGATCAAACTCCAGGTTTCTTTCGGATCCCAGCTCCAGTAGGTTCCCCAGGCGTAGTAAGCCCAGGCGGCGCCGGTAACAATTCCTAAAGTCAATAGCGGGAAACCGATCATTATCGCTTTGTAGTTCATGTCGTCAAGGATTCTGGTCGAAGGAAACATCCCCAAAATACCACCCATCGGTGCATCACCCTGATGTTTTTCTTCCTTGCCAATTTTGAGCAGATACATAATCGAGACCCCGAAAGCGACGGCAAAGCCGGCGTAGCCAAGGAAGCAGGTGATGACGTGGTAGGTCAGCCAGTTGCTTTGGAGCGCTGGAACCAGCGGATCAATAGAATCGTGGAGGCTCATCTGTGCCCAAAGCATACTGAACAGGGCAATCGGTAGCACAAATGCACCAATTGTACGTTGCTTATATTTCCAATCCATCAGCAGGTAAATAAGGAGGATTGACCAGGCGAAAAAAACTACCGATTCATAGAGG
>DAOWKG010000087.1 GCA_030639985.1 Desulfuromonadaceae bacterium | reverse complement strand
TCTCAATCCACTCATTGCGATTTGACCTTCTCATGGCAAATCACCCATGACATTAGTACTGGCAAGTACCAAAGCATTACGTAATTTGCCTACCTTTCGATACAATACCCCGCCGACCAACAAACCGGGTATTGCCACCAGTAAACCACCCTGGGTAGTCACCAATGCTTTTGATATCCCAGCAGTAAGTTGACTGCTATCGGCAATCCCAATTTGCGCAATAACCTGAAAGTTATCTATCATTCCCTCGATAGTTCCCAATAATCCTAATAGTGGCGCAATTGAGGATAATATTAAAATAGTGCCAACATGTCCGGCAGTTCTTTTTAGCAATATTTCGCCATGAACCTTGGTTAAATGTTGTCTCACCCGCTTCCGCAATCTACTGTTACGTAACCGTTGGCAATAACAACTATGTTCATCGAAAATACCACCCGCAGATTTTTTTTTGGCGAGATGAAGATTGATCATCGTTACCACTGCCAACACCCAAATCCAGATCGATAACCCAGCAAGGGTGAGTAAAATCCATTTTCCCGTGGCAAGAGACTCAAGATTTATAAAGGTGGGGAGGGTCATGGGCGCACATCGTTCTGGGTCGATATCGAAAGCATTGCGGCACCAGCCGACTCCATATCAAGCACCAGAGTTTTAACCCGAAGTTGCAGAAAATGGTGGCAGAGCAATAGTGGAATTGCTACCAACAACCCAGCTTCAGTAGTTAATAATGCTTCTGAAATTCCTGCGGAAAGTAATTTTGGGTCGCCATTGCCAAAAGTTGAAATAACCCGAAAGGTCTGGATAATCCCCGAAACCGTCCCCAACAGTCCCAATAATGGCGAGATAGCAGCCATAATTTTAAGCGTTTGTAAAAACCGTTCCAGCCGAGGTAATTGCTCCAGGATAGCCTCTTCCATCCGACTTTCCCGAACTTCAAGCGAATCGTTGTCTGGTTGAGCCATAGCCCGTACTACATATTCAGCCGGTGTACGCAGCTTAGCTGTCAACAATTCAGTTCCCCGAGCAACTGCCTCGCGACCATTAGCAGCAAAACCGTAGAGGACCAGAGAGCGTTCAATCACCAGTAATATCCCGATTATAGCAATCAGAACAATCGGCCAGATAAACCAACCACCAGCCTTAATCATGGCAAAAAAACCACTTGGCACAGGTTGATCATTAATTAACTTGCCGGCAGAGACATCTAGCGGCACTCGATCAAGATTAAGTTCGGCCCCGGTTGAAGTTTTCCCCACCCGTTCGAAAGCGGTACGAATCATTTCTGTTTCAGCTGCATCAGCAACATACGCAGCAATCTGCAAGCCATTCATTGCCGGGTCACTGCGCAAAAAGCCAACTTCGCTACCATACTGATAAAAAGTTTGGAAATTGCCACAACGGAGAACCAGCGCATCAATAGCCTCGCCACTGCGAGCAAAAATGGTCTCGCGATTTAAACGTAGCTGACCACTGGCAGAGATCGCATCGAGTAAAGTCTGATTGAGAAAATGGATATCTTCAAGGGCGGGAAATTTATCACTGGCACCAACTTGCTCGAGTTTCCGGTACCATTCCGGCGCAGTAGCAACATCAGCATAGCCATTGCCATTAGCCAAAACCAGGTTGGCATTATCTCTTACCGCAGCCGCAATCTTGTTTAGAACTGCCTGCTTACCATTAAGTACCTTTTTTAACTCAATTTCTTGTTGCTGTAATTTTTGCAAACTGCTTTTAAGTTGAGTAGCTGTTTTTTTTGTCTGGCTGGTTTTTACTTTAATAGCCTGCAACTGCTGCTGCAGTTTATGGCGTTGGCTGGCAATATCTTCGCTGACGGTGATGAGTGCTGCACGGGTAATTTTATGCTCTGCGGCGATTTCAGCAGAGGCAGCAGATAAAGGTTGTGCAGCGACACCAATAGCGCCAGACAGAAAGCAAATTACGACCGTGGCAAGTAAAGATTTAATCATCACTCGCCTCCACCGGCAAAGCAACCGGCAGGTTGGACAAAGCAGTTATTGACCGTTTGGCCACCATTTCAACTGTCTCTTTAACTACCTCAGTATCGGCCGTAGCCAACTCTCGATATCCAGAATCACGTTCCCATATCCAGGCACGGGCACCATCAGTTGCAAGGGCGTAGAGTCCCAAGCGTCCAGGGCGAAAAAACTGCACTAACTGCTGCCCCCCATTGACCGTTATAGTACCGTCATTAATTTCAACATTATTGCCATAACCTAACTCTACCTGTAGCCCTTCAAGGACCCGCCGCAATTTTTCAGCGCTGACAAGTTCATAATCGGCAACTGTTTGTTGCAAAAAATCAACTCGACGAAGCCGTTCCTGCGACAAAAAAGGGAGATCAGCAGCAACTAAAGCGGTGAAACTTTCAACCGTAGTAATCAATTCACCCGCCAACTCTGCTTCAATTCTTTGCAGGTTATCGTGTTGACGTTGTAACTCGACAATCCGGGATTTAGCACTATCGG
>DAOWKG010000266.1 GCA_030639985.1 Desulfuromonadaceae bacterium | reverse complement strand
GCTGCTTCAAGGTTTGAAAATATGTCGCCATATCCCCTTCTGGAGCTGAGATAACCACCGTCCCAAAACTTTGGATGAGATCGCCGACCAGAAACCAACGCAGCGATTCTGGGGCCAGGCCAAGCTGACCGGCATCATGTCCGGGAATCGCATATACCCGTACCGGCTCACTTTTCCAAGTGGTCAGACAATCTCCCGCTTGCTTGATGCCAATTTGGACTCCGGCAAAGTAGTCTGAACCGTATTTTTTGGTAATACGGTTGTGAGTGTCTTCACTCATCCAGATTGGTAATTTTAATTGCGTGGCCAATGCCGGGGCATGCTCATGGTGATCGTGGTGGTGGTGGGTGAGAAAAATGGCGGTTAGATCTTGGAGCCACAGGGTTCGGAGTAATTTTTTCAGTACCTGAGGAGACTCGGGTGAGGGATCGACCAAAATCTTGGGGGCACTATCATCGCCAAGAAGATAAGCAGTAGTTCTTTTTTCGGGGGGAAAGGTGTTGGATGGAACCGGGAGCATGCGTAATCCGCTCAAAAGTTCCAATTTGGGGACATAGAGATCTTCATCAAACTGGGGCGATAGATCTCCAAAATTATCCCCCGTTGGATTTTGATGTAGCTGTTTCAACATCCAGCGCAGTGGCGGAACCATCAAGGCATCACCAGCAGCAAAACTATCGAGCAACTGCTGAGGTGTTTGCCAGCTCGCCGCCGCAATTTCTCCGGTATCAATGGTAAACTGATGCCGTTCAGCCAGATCAATGCGGAAAAAATGGAGCCGAAAACGGATTGGTGAGATTGCCGGAGCTAGTGCCGTGGCGAGGTATTTTACCGCTGTCACTCCGCCAGAATTAATTCCTGCGGGAAGATCATAATTCAATTCCTCGTCGATTTCGCGAACCAGCGCATGCATCGAGCGACCATCTAATTCACTTAAAAATTGTGCCGGATAAGGTTGGGCAGAATCGTCCCGATCGATCTTCCCCCCAGGGAATGAGTCGTAGCCTGGAAAAGCATCAAGATACGACTGCCGCCGCACCGCAAACACCTGCCCGTTGTGACAAAATACGGCAGCAACAGAATCAATAATTTTCACAAAAAATCCCTCGTTCTGGCGATGAGTTCAACTGCAACAGGGGCACAATCATCCACAAAAAAACTCTATAGAATCAATAAAGATGTACACGCAATGGCTAAGCAAAAATTTCGTCCCACAAGGCGTAGTGGTTTTTCGAGGGTGAAGGCATACATGCTGTATGTCGAGGTCTCGAAAAAATGCTGCAACACCGTGGGGCGGACTTTTTGCGACGCCATCAATAGAAAAACATGTGCAAAACAGCTCTAACTGCCACCCCGCAAAAAGCACCGGCAAGGGCTGGGCGAACTACGGATGCCGTTTTTACACCTGCGGATGCTATGAGTGCAACACCAACAATATCGAGCGGGTTAATTATAAAGCCTGCCAGGCGGTTAACTTCATCTATACTAAGAACCCCTTCTCGGATCAGTTGCATAGACACTCCCATCATCGCCGTTCCACCCGCCATAAATTTGGTCACAATAGGAAGAACCGCAGCCGAAGAGAGACCAAGAAAATCAAACAGTGGGGCAGCTAGAACTTCGACCAGACCGATACCGCCGAAAAACTGGATTAAATTAACGACAAAAATAGCAATAAGAATAATTGGTAGCGACTTCAGGACAATCTCAACAGCTTCCTGCCCACCGGCAATCAACAGGGTTACAGTGCTTGTGTCCCGATCCCTTTTGACCTCTAGATATCCCTCTCCTGAGTCTGGTTCCAATGATCTGGTGAATAGATAGTAGGTTGTCGAGGCAGCGACCAGTCCTCCAATCACCGCTATCAAAAGAACTCCACCAACGTTCAATCCAATGGCAGCCATTGGAAAAACGACGTTAGCTTGTGCCATAGCAAACACCATCGCCAAAGTTGCTGCAATCCCACGCTTGGAGGTTCCGTTCCCTTCCATAAGTCGCAACGAAGCAATGGGGGCGGCAAACCCGACAAACGTCAACTGTAACGCAGCAAACACACCGACACCCGGGATTCCGAAACGATTCAGCACTGGCGCAAGTAGCTTTGAAATGCCCGCAACGACCCCCCGCGCTTCTAATAGCTTCATCAGCGCCATCATGATGACGAGAACCGGCAACAGCGTATAAAGCGCCAGATCAACGGCAGCCTTGCCAGCGTCTAATATCAATTGAATAATTTGTTCCACAAAAAGTCCTAAATAACGCGGATCGGAAAGATGCTGAGACAACTTTTAACTAACAAGGACATCTTGATCATTGATCAGGCTCAAACGTTGGGTAACCGATACAGGTACCTTGCAATTTGTGATGAATTACATCCAGGACATCTTGGTCATCACTTATCCCCTTGCTCGCCTTTACATTTAACGCCAGTGGGAGCAAACCCAGAAGCAGGGTGCGTAAGTTCCCACAGCCATTGACCCCTCCCAGTGCCCCATTAATGGCTCGAGAAAGCCCCTTGCCGACAACAATCCCCTGCAACGAATCAAGACGTTCTTCGAGCTGCTTGCAATACTGGCTAGGTGCCGCTTTAAAGAGACAGGAGCTCCGGACAATTTCCAGCGACAAACTATCGACAACGACATCTATGCTGATATCATGAAACTTATCTTTTAAAGTTCCTGTCAGTAAGATTGATTCATCTTCTTGCACCAGTGCTTGATAGCCGATATCCCGCTTAAAATTTTCCATGCTGTTCAGCTTACGCATTATTACTCCTCCAGCAAAACTCTACAAAGACGGATTTTGGCCACGGACACACACAGACTAAGTACTTGACAGGTCAAAATCTTTTCTGTGATTTACCCCTAAAAGCACTTGCCTTTGTCAGCCTTTGTCCGTGTGTGTCTGTGGCTAAAAAAGGTTTTGGTGATTTTGTACCCAGCCAATCTTAGTTACTTAATTCAAGTTGATAACCAAACAATAATAACCTTTTTCAGCACGGCTATGCGGCTCCTTTTACCGCAAGTTCTCTTAGTTCCAGGTTCCGCAACCGTAACATCAGCAACGTACCGATAACCATGATTCCCGCCGCTAGATAGAGGCCATCAGCATAACTGCCACTGTGGCGTGCCAACAGGCCGGTAATCGCGGGAGCAGCAATCTGGGCAACACCGTAGGAAATGGTCATTTTGCCCATCATTTTTGCTGGCCGCGTGGGGTAATAGCGCCCTGCCATCACCAACACCAGGCTGACAATACCGACAAAAGTCCCACCGAAGAGG
>DAOWKG010000011.1 GCA_030639985.1 Desulfuromonadaceae bacterium | reverse complement strand
TGCTCCGGGGTAGCATCATCCTGAATAAATTCCCGAACCACAGTTTTTCCAGCAACAATGTTCGGTAATCCGACATGGTCAACCGATATCAAGCGTTTGCCGATGGCATAACTTAAAGGGGCAACCTTATACAAGATTGCCATTGGCGTACCAACCAGGGCAATTTGCAAAGTAACCGTTCCCGACACCGTTAATACTACATCACATGCCGCAGCTACCTCATAAATATTATCCTCAACAATATAAATCGGCAATCCGGTTTCACCAAAGCGCTGCTCCAAAAAATCACGAGACAGCGACGGTGCAACCGGCAAAACAAATTTAACCGCGGATTTTTCCCGATGTATGAGTTTAGCAGTTTCAATCAAGGTATCCAAAATATATTGCAATTCACTGTTACGGCTACCGGGGAAAATGCCGACGACCTCGACATCTGCTTCAATACCAAGACGATTTCGCAATAAATTTTGTGGCTTATTCTTTATAAATTCATCTAACAGCGGGTTACCGACATAGTTTGCCTTCACCCCCAACGGTTCATATATTTCCACTTCAAAGGGAAAAATCAATGCCAGTCGATCAACTCGCTCAGCAATAACCTTTGCTCGGCCACTACGCCAAGCCCAAACCTTGGGACTGATATAATAAAGTACCTTAACCCCGGCAGCCTTTGCAACTTTGGCCAAGCGTAAATTAAAGTCAGGAAAATCGATCAAAATCAATAGTTCTGGTGGCGTTTTACCGTTAATAATTTGTTTAAGCTGTTTGAACCGACGCCAAATTTTCGGCAACCGACCAACGACCTCAACCAGTCCCATAACCGCTAATTCATCAGCCGGAAAAATGATTTGGCAGCCTGCTCGTTGCATTTTTTCACCACCGACCCCAAAAAACTCAAATTGCGGATAGTGTTTTGAGGCAGCATGAATCAAGTTACTACCGTGCAAATCGCCAGAAGCTTCTCCAGCAACTATCATAATATTATGCGATTTTTCCGTATCAGTTGGCAGCATGTATTTCCTGGGGACTAAAAAACAAATTGCGAGAGCCTTACGGATCTCGCAATTTGTTAAGCTCAAAATAAATCATTTAAACTACTAAGTGTCATGTCATGCATGAACTATCACATTTTACTGGTTATTTTACGCACCAACTACGTTGTGACTTCCGCTGTATAGCTTTGGCTATGCAGCGAAAATCACGCCTTGTTGACACGCAAAATTCCAGCGTAAATTTGCGACATTCCACGAATAACACAACACTAACGGGCTAATCCACGTTCACTTTTACTCAAAAAATCGAGATAAGTTGCAATTTCAGGAGCCGAACAGTCAAATTGCTCATTTATGGCAGCAATTGCCTCTTCAAGCTTCAAATTGGAACGAAAAACTAGCTTATGGATGTTTTTGATGTTGGCAAGCGCCTCACTACTAAAACCCCGCCGCTTAAGTCCGATCAAATTCAAACCGACAAGTTTTGCCCGATCTCCCTGCACGATCGCATATGGGACAACATCCTGGGTAATCATCGAACCGCCACTCGCCATCATATGACAGCCAAGTTTGGTAAATTGGTGTACTGCACTCATACCCCCCATAATTGCATAATCACCCACTTCAACGTGACCAGCAAGAGAAGCACCATTTGCCAGGATTATATGATCTTTAACAATACAGTCATGAGCAACGTGCGCATAGGCCATGAGAAGGTTATCACTACCAACCGTTGTGACACCACCGCCATCTTCGGTACCAAGATGAATCGTAACATATTCACGAATGCGGTTGCGGTCACCTATTTTCAAATATGAAACCTCACCAGCAAATTTTAAATCCTGCGGTGCCGCCCCAATCGTAACAAAATTAAAAATCTGGTTATCACAGCCAATTTCAGTATGACCCTCAATTACGGTATGAGATCCAACCGTTGTCCCAGCCCCAATCTTGACATGCTCGCCGATAATCGTATACGGACCAACCGTTACCGAAGCATCAAGTTCTGCTCCAGGAGCGATAATTGCGGTTTTGTGAATCATAGCTTCTCCCGATTATTTCTGCGCAAAAGTTGCTTTCAGTTCTGCATCAGCTACTTTGGTATCACCAACATAACCGGTACCTTTAAACTGATAGATCCCACGGCGGCGGGAAATCAATTCGATTTCCATTCTGAGGACATCACCGGGAAGAACCGGCTTACGAAAACGTGCCTTATCAATGCCGACAAAGTAAGTAACTTGATCATCAGCAATATCGTCGAGAACTGTCACATAAGCTCCACCAACCTGCGCCATCGCCTCGACAATCAGAACCCCTGGCATGATTGGATGATCGGGAAAATGTCCCTGAAAAAATGGTTCATTTACCGTTACATTCTTATAACCGTTGACCTTAACCCCCTCTTCAACCTCTTCAATCCGGTCAACCAAAAGAAATGGGTAGCGGTGTGGTAAAACTTTCATAATTTGTTGAATATTCATTACAATCATATTATTTTTTCTCCATTAACTGCGCTTCGAGTTCCTCAAGACGCTTTTTCATTTGCTTCATCTCTTTGCGCATTTCGGGTAATTTAGGCAATGACATTGTCGCTCGCAGCCATTGCTTATGGGGCATCAATGGCAAACCAGATAATATTTGATTTGGAGCGACATCGTTGGTAGCACCACCCCTGCCCCCAATCATAACATTGTCACCGATAGTTAAATGACCTGCAATTGCAGCTTGACCACCAAAGGTACAATGATTACCAACTTTACTACTTCCGGCAATACCACTTTGGGATACCAGAATACAGTCATCACCAACCACGACATTATGGGCAATCTGCACGAGATTATCAATTTTTGTACCACGACCAATTCGCGTTTCCCCCAGTGCGGCACGATCGATACAACTATTAGCTCCTATTTCAACATCATCCTCCAAAACCACGATGCCGACTTGCGGAATTTTGTAGTAACTGCTGCCATCCGGGGCAAAACCAAACCCATCAGAACCGATAACTGCCGCAGGCTGCAGGATAACCCGATCATGCAATCGGCACCCTTCACGGATCACAGAGTTTGCATGTAAAATGCAATTTTGACCGATTGTTGCACCAGCATAGATAACCACACCGGGATAAATGGTAGTCCCAGAACCAATTTCTACTTGCTCACCAATTACACATCCAGGATAAACAGTCGCAGTTGCAGCTATAGTAGCAGACTCAGCAACCTGAGACCCAGACATGATTCCCAGTACCGGTAGTTCGGGTACTTGCAAAAAGTCAGAATTTTTGCAAAAGCAAGATACGGATTTGCACAAACAATCGAATCAATTCCAGAAGCCTCAACCCCTGGAGCGATAATAACCGCTGAAGCATCACAGTCTTTCAGTTGCGCCAGGTACTTTGGATTTGAGACAAAAGTAATATCACCTTTATGCGCGACATCAATCGGAGCCACCCGCTCAATATTCAGCTCCGGATCACCATGAAGTTCGCCGGCAACTAAATCAGCTAACTGTTTTAATTTTACCATCTTCAATATCCCGTCGAAATTTTCAGTAACAACTAAATGTTAGCTTTATTTTTTGCTGGCATCATATGCTTTGATGAGTTTATCGGTCAGGTTGACAACATCGTCTCCGATAAACAACAAACCACCTTCACTACGCTCAAATATTGCACTGTAACCGTCATCTTTACCGAACGTAGCTAAGAGAACGGTTAATTCATTAACCATACTCTGGGTACGTTTTCTATCATCATTTTGCAGTATACGTTGAGCTTTTTGCTTAAAGGACTGCAACTCGGCCAATTTTTTTTGAAATTCTTGAACTTTTTCTTGTTTTGCACTTTTTGAAAGAAGATCAGCCTGCTTTTCAAGATCCCCCTTAAACTTCAAAAACTCACCTTCTTTAATTTTAAATTCAGTTTCTAGCTCTTTTTCCAATTTGGCAATATCAGCCCTGGCCTGAACTCCAGCCTGAGATGATTGTAATACTTTTTGCAAATCAACGTAGGCGATTTTGGTAGCTGCAAATGCAGGGGCGGCGAATAAAAGCAAAGCAACTACTACCATAATAATTTTTTTCATAACTTCTCCTGTTAAGTTTTTTAAAAATAGATTTTAATTATAAAACTAACCTGTTCTAAAATGCCTTACCGATCGTAAATTCAAATACCGACTGATCTTCACCCTCACGCTTATCAAGGTTATATCCCCACTCAAAACGTAACGGTCCCAACGGACTCCGCCACCGGACTCCAGCACCGACACTACTACGCACATCGGAATAATTTTGATCTCCCGCACGCCACGCATTACCGACATCGTAAAATAATACCCCCTGCAAACCAAGGTCGTCTGAAATGGGAAACAAAAATTCGTAATTAAAGTAAACCATTTTTTCGCCACCGACATAATCATCGCCCACTTTTGGACCAACCTCCCGGTTTGAAAAACCACGGATGGTTTTGATGCCACCGAGAAAAAACCTTTCGGTCACTGAAACTTCTTCATCAATTGTCGATCTAACATAACCAGCCTCACCCCTGACAGAAAATACGGTTCCCCAGAATAGGGGGAAGAAATGGCGATGATTAACTATCGATTTAACAAAATCCTCGGTTCCACCCAACCCGGCATACTCTAAACTAACTTTGGTGATGCCACCACGGCTTGGATTCTGGTAAAAATCGGTACTATTCCGAACCCACTCGGTGGTTATCGAGGATAAAACCGATTCACCCTCCTGCTCCTGTACCCAAAGGCTGGCATAAGGAGAAATATTCAAGATTTCCTGCTGCTCATAACGATAGGTTAAGTAAGCCTTTGAATTCCTTGTAACGGGATGCCCGGCACGAAGAGACCCCCCCGTACGATACTCATCATACTCATCATATTCTTTTTCGGTTTTGTAGACTTGTCCACCAACGGTCCAATCGGTATCAAGAAAATGGGAATCGCTAATTCCTAAAGAGTAGGTAGTACTGCTGGCACCGAAAGAGCCACTGAGCTCGAGACGAACCCCATACCCCATAAAATTATCTTGCGATAACGATCCCTGAGCCATAAGTTTATCGGCTGAAGAATAACCCGCCCCAATAGAGAAAGTTCCCGTCGGACGTTCCACGACCGCAACATCAATGATAGTTTTGCTCTCGTCAGAACCAGTTTTTTTGGTTACATTGACTTCATCAAAATAACCAAGATTAGTAACTCTGCGTTTTGTTTCTTTGACTCCTCTGGCACTGAATTCATTCCCCTCAACTAAAGGAATTTCCCGGCGGATTACTTTGTCACGGGTTTTGCTGTTACCGCTGATATCAATCCGCTCAACAAAGACCTTTACCCCTTGATCAATTTCAAAATTAAGATCAATCAGCAGTTGATTTTTGTTTTTGCTGGTCAGCGGAGTCACATTTGCGTATGCATAACCACGGTCAGCATATAGATCGGTCAATGCGAGAATATTGTCATGTAATTCGGAACGGCTAAAAACATCACCAGATTTAATTTTAATCATCTCCAGCAGTTTTTCTTCCGGAAACATCAAATCGCCAGAAACATTAACCTTGCCCACCTGGTACTGCGAACCTTCATCAATTTCGATGACGATATCGAGGTGTTTATCTGCAACCAGAGTCACTTCCGGCTGCTTTACCTTAACATCTTGATAACCGACGTTATGATATGCGGCCTTAATCCTTTGAATATCAATCTCTAACGTATCTTTAAGGTAAGCACCACGGTCGGTGAGCCAAGACAAAAACCAACGCTCACGAGTTTCTATCGCTTTAATCAAGTCGCCTTTATCGAAAACAGTATTACCAATAAATTTGATCTCACGGATCAAAACTTTCTTACCCTCAACTACTTTGAAAGTTAGAGTAGCAGCATTTTTTGCATCAGTTTGCAGCTCTGGCACAATTTTAGCGGCATGATAACCATCCTCGACATAAGCCTTTTTTATTTCCGTGATACTTTCCTCAACCTTTTCGCGGCTATACAACGAAGGGGTCCTGATTTTTACCAGCGGGCGCAGTTTCGACTCTTTAAGTTCATCATTACCGGCAAACTTAATCCGCCGCACCAATGGCAATTCACGAACCACAAAGGTTAATATCTGGGCTCCCTGCACCTCAGTTAGCTCAGCCGATACATCTTCAAAACGTCCCAAAGCAAAAATTTGGTGCAGCGCCTTGTCGATATCAGCACCAGTGACTTGATCACCAGCGTTAATGGCCGTTGCTGCCAAAATTTTAGAAGTTTCAATCCGGCTATTTCCATCAATTTGTACAGCAGACACTTTAATTTCCTGAGCCGCAGAAAAAACCGCAATGGCCAACAAAAGAAGTGTCAGTAAAACTCTCTTAAACATCAGTAACCCTTAACTAGAAGCGTAAAAATAAAAGGTGGATTATAGAAAATCGTTACAATAACATCAATTTAAATTATCTCCGGCAAGAATCCCGTCTTCAATTCGTAAAGTACGGTCGAGACTATTTGCCAGCGATTGGTTGTGGGTAACAATAACCAGGGTCAAACCACGGGTGCGATGCAGTTGATTTAACAACAGCATAATTTCATCAGAAGTATGGCTATCTAAATTTCCGGTCGGTTCATCGGCCAACAACAAGCGCGGCTCACATACCAGTGCCCTGGCAATGGCAACCCGTTGTTGTTCCCCCCCGGAAAGGGCTCCGGGCTTATGGGTCAGACGATGCCCCAGACCCACTTCCTGCAACATTACCGTTGCCTTCTTGACCGCAGCAGCACGACTGAAGCCGCCGATCAAAAGGGGCATCATCGCATTCTCCAGAGCACTGAATTCAGGCAGAAGTTGATTGAACTGGAATACAAAGCCAACGGTATGATTACGAAATGCATCCAGATCAGCACCACGTAATTTGAATAGACTCTCACCTGCATACAAAACATCGCCAGAGGTTGGCCGATCCAAACCGCCAAGGATGTGCATCAGGGTGGTTTTCCCCGCGCCAGAAGTTCCGACTACCGCAATCCGCTCACCAGCACAAATACGGAGATCGATTCCGCGCAGCACCTCGATAACACCACCTGGAGTGGTAAAGCTTTTACCCAGATTGATAACTTCAATCAGCGCCGATTCGGCCATAGCAGTAGCACCATCATTCATA
>DAOWKG010000090.1 GCA_030639985.1 Desulfuromonadaceae bacterium | reverse complement strand
TTGGTTCAGGTTTTGAATGCTATCGGTGAAAATAAAGCGGCATAATTTTAGAAAAATAATTTAAGCATTATAGTTTAAAACATAATTTTTGGAGGATAAAATGGCTGAAATTACTAAAGAACAAGTTGTAGAATATATCGAGAACATGACCGTTCTGGAAATGTCCGAATTCGTTAAAGAGCTGGAAGAAAAATTTGGTGTATCTGCTGCCGCGCCTGTTGCTGCTGCTGCTCCTGCTGCTGCTGAAGCTGCGGCTGAAGAGCAGACCGAGTTTGATGTTATCCTGACCAGCTTTGGTGAGAAGAAAATCAACGTTATTAAGGCAGTTCGTGCTATCACCGGTCTTGGCCTCAAAGAAGCTAAAGAGTTGGTTGACGGTGCACCTGGTACTGTTAAAGAAGCAGTTTCCAAGGATGAAGCCGAAGACGTCAAGAAACAACTGGAAGAGGCTGGCGCCAGCGTGGAGCTGAAATAGTCAGTTTTGCCAGATAGTTTGCTCTTAGCCAGGGTCGCCTTATGCGGCCTTGGCTATTGTCGTTGTCAGCCTCGGTAGAATTGCCGGGGTAGTTCTGTCTATTGGTCCAGTGTGGCGTCACTCTTTGTCGTATGAAATGTGGCTTGCGAGCATGACCCCCCAAAGGAGAAATCATGGCGTATTCGTTTGCGAATAATCCGCTTCTCAGGAAGCACTTCGCAAAGGTTACGAATATCATCGATATTCCAAACCTCATTGATATTCAAAAAACTTCCTATAAAAGATTTTTACAGGCGGAATTGCCATCCCCGGAGCGTAAGCAAAGCGGGCTTGAGGCAGTTTTTCGTTCTGTATTTCCGATTCACGATTTTAGCGACACCTGTTCGATGGAATACGTTTCCTACGCTTTGGGTGCCCCTAAGTATGATGTTGATGAGTGTCATCAGCGTGGTATGACCTTTGCCGCTCCGATCAAAGTCAAGGTGCGGTTGGTTACCTGGGATGTTGATAAAGATGCCGGCACCAGGTCGATTCGTGATATCAAGGAGCAGGAAGTCTATTTTGGTGAAATTCCATTGATGACTGAAAATGGAACTTTCATTATCAATGGCACCGAGCGGGTTATTGTTAGTCAGTTGCATCGCTCACCGGGAGTTTTCTTCTCCCACGATAAAGGTAAGACCCATTCCAGTGGTAAAATTTTATTTAGTGCTCGGGTTATCCCTTATCGTGGTTCTTGGCTCGATTTCGATTTTGACCATAAAGATTTGCTCTGGGTGCGGATTGACCGGCGTCGCAAGTTACCTGCTACGGTACTGCTGAAGGCGTTGGGTTATACCACTGAGGAGCTGCTCGAATATTATTACGATTTGGAAGAGGTTTCCTGGAGTGGCAATGAGTACTCCAAGGCTTTCAATCCCGACCTGCAGGCTGGAAAGCGCGCATCTGCTGATGTCGTATCTCCTAGTGGCGAAGTGTTGGTTAAGGCAAACCGTAAATTTACCCGTGCCGCTATTCGCCGTCTTAAGGAAGAGGGGATTGAGACAATCCCCATTACTGCCGAAGATTTGATCGGCAAAGTCGTTGCCAACGACATTGTTGATGAGACGACCGGTGAAGTTCTTCTTGAGTGCAACGGTGAATTGACCGAAGCCAAAATTGAAGAATTGCGGGAAAAAGGGATCAACAATTTCACTATATTGTTCATTGATCACCTTTATGTTGGTTCCTACCTTAGCGATACTTTACGGGTTGATAAGGTCGCTACCGCCGAAGAGGCAATAATTGAAATTTTCCGTCGTCTGCGTCCTGGTGATCCACCCACGATCAGAACGGCGACAACATTATTTGAAAGTCTGTTTTTCAACGCTGATCGCTACAATATTTCTGCCGTCGGTCGTTTGAAGCTCAATCATAAGCTTGGTCTCGATAGTCCGGTAGAATTACCAACCTTGACCAGAGATGATCTCCTCAAGGTTGTGCACTACCTGGTACAGCTGCGTAACGGTAAAGGTTCCATCGACGATATCGATCATCTTGGCAACCGGCGGGTACGTGCAGTTGGTGAGTTGCTTGAAAATCAGTATCGGATTGGTCTGGTGCGGATGGAGCGGGCGATTAAAGAGCGGATGAGTCTGCAGGATGTCGATAGCTTGATGCCGCATGACTTGATAAATTCCAAGCCGGTTTCAGCTGTGGTTAAGGAATTTTTCGGTTCGTCCCAGCTATCTCAGTTTATGGATCAAACCAATCCCCTTTCCGAGGTTACTCACAAGCGGCGTCTGTCTGCTCTCGGACCCGGTGGTTTGACCCGCGAACGGGCAGGTTTTGAAGTCCGTGACGTCCACCCAACCCATTATGGTCGGGTTTGTCCAATCGAGACTCCGGAGGGACCAAATATCGGTTTGATCGCTTCCCTCTCTACCTATGCTCGGATTAATGAGTACGGTTTTGTCGAAACCCCATTCCGCATCGTTAAGGATGGTCAGGTTAGTACCGAAATCAAGTATTTTTCGGCACTGGAGGAAGAGGGTAATTCGATTGCCCAGGCAAATGCACCGATTGATGATGATGGGACGTTTATCAACGAATTAGTCAATGTGCGCCAAGCAGGTGAATTTTTGCTGATGCCTCCCGACCAGATTGACTTGATGGATGTTTCGCCGAAGCAGATTGTTTCGGTAGCTGCCGCATTGATTCCGTTCTTGGAAAATGATGATGCTAACCGGGCGCTGATGGGTTCAAACATGCAGCGTCAGGCGGTGCCATTGCTGCGTACCGATGCACCACTGGTTGGTACCGGTATGGAGCGGGTTGTTGCTCACGATTCAGGTAACTCGGTTGTCGCTCGCCACGACGGCGTAGTTGAGAGCGTTGATGCCGATCGTGTGGTTATTCAGATTGATGAGACCGACATTGATGCTACCGGTACTGGTGTCGATATCTATAATCTCCATAAATTCAGTCGTTCTAACCAGAACACCTGTATCAACCAAAAGCCGATCGTTAAAGTTGGTGATATGGTTACCGGTGGTGATGTTATTGCTGATGGTCCATCAACCCAATGGGGTGAATTGGCTCTCGGTCAGAACATCTTGGTCGCATTTATGCCTTGGCATGGTTACAACTTTGAGGATTCGATTCTTATTTCTGAGAAGCTGGTTCAGGATGACCGCTATACTTCAATCCATATTGAAGAATTTGAGTGTGTTGCCCGTGACACCAAGCTTGGAAAAGAGGAAATAACCGATGATATTCCCAACCTTGGCGAAGACGCTTTAAGCGATCTTGATGAGTCGGGGATAATCCGCATTGGTGCCAGTGTCAAGCAGGGTGATATCCTGGTTGGTAAAATTACCCCTAAGGGAGAAACGCAACTTTCCCCTGAAGAGAAACTGCTGCGGGCAATCTTCGGTGAAAAAGCTGGCGATGTCCGTGATACCTCCCTGCGGGTACCGCCGGGTGAAGAAGGCGTTGTCATTGGCGCTCGGGTATTCTCCCGTAAGGGCTTTGATAAGGATGCTCGAACTGAGCAGATTGAAGCACGGGAAATTGAGAAGCTCATTAAGGATCGGGAAGACGAAATCCGCATCCTGCGCAAATCGACCCGCAATAAAATTCGTTCACTTTTGACCGGATTGACTGCTGCTGTGGCAATTGAAGATGAGTCCGGTAACGCTCTTCTTCTGGCAAATAGCGAGATTACAGTTGCAGCCTTTAACCAAGTACCATTTGGGCGGATTCAGGAAATTTCTGTAGCCGGAACCAGTGATGCCGAAGAGAAGATTGGCAGTCTACTGAATCGTCTGGCTGAACGGGAGCAACTGATAACAGCTGTTTTTGATGACAAGATCGACAAATGTAAGCGTGGTGATGATTTGCCGCCTGGTGTTATCAAAATGGTAAAAGTTTATATTGCCATCAAGCGCAGGTTGCAAGTTGGTGATAAAATGGCGGGTCGACACGGTAATAAAGGTGTGTTGTCGCGGATTTTACCTCAGGAAGATATGCCTTACATGGCCGATGGTACTCCGGTTGAGATTGTCCTCAACCCTCTGGGTGTACCGTCACGGATGAACGTCGGTCAGATTCTTGAGACCCACCTAGGATTGGCTGCCCGAGGTTTGGGTAATCAGATCAAAAAAGTCATGGAAGAGCAATATAGTGAAGAAGCTCTTAAAAAACAGATAAAAGCATCATATAACGATAGCGAATTGGATGGTTTCATTGATGGTTTGAATGAAGACGATCTCAAGGTTCTGGCGCGGCGCTTGTTTATGGGTGTGCCAATGGCATCCCCGGTTTTTGAGGGTGTCAGTGAAAAGTTGATCAAGAAGGAAATTGACCGGGCTGGTTTTGCTACTAGCGGCCAAATGACCCTTTATGATGGCCAAACTGGTGAGGCATTTAAAGAAAAAATTACTGTCGGCATCATGTATATGCTCAAGTTGCATCACTTGGTCGATGATAAAATTCATGCCCGTTCAATCGGTCCATACAGTCTGGTAACCCAGCAACCGTTGGGTGGTAAAGCCCAGTTTGGTGGCCAGCGACTTGGTGAGATGGAGGTTTGGGCAATGGAAGCTTACGGTGCTGCCCATGCACTGCAGGAATTCTTGACCGTTAAGTCTGATGATGTGGCCGGTCGTACCCGGATGTATGAAGCTATCGTTAAGGGTAAGCATACCCTTGAAGCCGGTTTGCCGGAGTCATTTAACGTTCTGATCAAAGAGTTGCAGGCCTTGTGTCTCGATGTTGATCTGTTGGAAGAGTAATAGTTCCCGCTCTTTGCCAGCAAACGTTAATTGTAAGTTGTAGAAATTAAAGCACTCATCCTGTGAGGAGAATGCGTTTTGGAAGATATTTTCAGTCTCTTTGAGCGTCCAAAAGATCCGTTGAGTTTTAGCTCGATCCAGTTGTCATTGGCATCACCGGAAAAAATCCGGGAGCGCTCTTTTGGTGAGGTTAAAAAGCCGGAAACCATCAATTACCGTACCTTTAAGCCGGAACGGGATGGCTTGTTCTGCGCTAAAATCTTTGGCCCGAGCAAAGATTACGGGGGTAACTGCGGTAAATATAAGCGCATGAAGCATCGTGGCATTGTTTGTGAAAAATGTGGGGTAGAGGTTATCCCCAGTAAGGTGCGGCGCGAGCGTTTGGGACACATTGACCTGGCTTGTCCGGTCGCTCATATCTGGTTTTTAAAGTCATTACCATCCAGAATCGGTGCCCTGCTTGACATGACCCTTAAGGATCTCGAAAAAGTCCTTTATTTTGAAGCCTATGTAGTTCTCGATCCGGGCGAAACTTCACTGATAAAAGGGCAGTTGCTGCCTGAAGATAAATACAGTGAGGCAATGGACGAGTTTGCCGGACAATTTGTCGCCGGAATGGGCGCTGAGGCAGTTCGCGAGTTGTTGGCCGAAATTGATCTGGTTGAAGTTGGTGATCAATTACGGATTGAGATGAAAGAGGCAACCAGCGAAGCAAAAAAGAAGAAAGTCTCAAAGCGTCTCAAAGTAATCAACTCGTTCCGTCAGAGTGACAATTTGCCTGAATGGATGATTCTGGAAACAGTTCCTGTGTTGCCGCCAGAATTGCGCCCTTTGGTGCCTTTGGACGGTGGTCGTTTCGCTACTTCTGACC